>NZ_JBHTTQ010000041.1:0-63421 GCF_042794475.1 Streptomyces sp. NPDC056527 | reverse complement strand
CGAGGGCGACCCTCCGCCTTGCGAGCGCACGCTCCCCCAAGCTCTCGGCTGCGCTCGAGCAGGGGAGACCCCCATGACGCCGCGGGGCCCGCCCTTCGGGCGGACGGCGCTACTTTCGCAACACGCCCTAGGCCCGGGACAGCAGGCCGACGTCCTGGCCCAGCCGGGCGGCGGACGCGGCGAAGAACTCCTCCCGCTCCTCGACGATCCGGTTGAACTGACCGAACACCTCGAACGAGATGAGCCCGAAGAGCTGCGACCACGCGGCGACCAGGGCGACGACGAGCGCGGGCGGCAGATCGGGGGCGAAGTCGGCGGCCATGCGCTCCGCCTCCGGGCGCAGCCTCCCGGGGAGCGGCGGCGGGGCGATGCCGTCGGTGGTGAACGCGTCGCGGGCGATGCCGATGAGGACGAGGCCGACGCGGGAGGCCGGGCCGATGGTGTCCTGCGGGGCGGAGTAGCCGGGCACGGGCGAGCCGTAGATCAGGGCGTACTCGTGCGGGTGTGCGACGGCCCAGGTGCGGACGGCTCGGCAGACCGCGGTCCAGCGGGCGACGGCGTCGGGTGCGCGGTCGGCGTCCGCGGCGGCGAGGGCCTGTTCGGCGGTCTCGCCGACCGCGTCGTACGCGTCGACGATGAGCGCGGTCAGCAGATCGTCGCGGCTGGGGAAGTAGCGGTAGAGCGCGGACGACACCATGCCGAGCTCGCGGGCGACGGCGCGGAGGGAGAGCTTCTGGGCGCCCTCGGCGGCGAGCTGCTTGCGGGCCTCGTCCTTGATGGCGGCGGTGATCTCGATGCGGGCGCGGGCGCGGGCTCCTTGAACGCTGGTCATGGAGAACAGTCTGCCATCTTTCAGAGCACCGCACTGAAACGAGATCAGTGCTCTTGCTTTGGCGCGCCGAGCCGTGCACACTGATCTCAAGCGAGAGCAGTGCTCACACTTTCCCCTCGGAGGTTGCCATGTCCGCTCAGCCCGCCGCCCACGTCATGAAGCCCGGCTGGATCACCGTCAACGTCCTCAACCGGGCCGTCGCCTGGATGACCCGTCGGGGCATCAGCGTCTGGGGCTCGCGCATCCTCGCGGTCCGCGGCCGCAAGAGCGGCGAATGGCGCACCACCCCCGTCAACCTGATGACGTTCGACGGCGCCCAGTACCTGGTGGCCCCGCGCGGCCATGTCCAGTGGACCCACAACATGCGGGCGGCCGGTGGTGGCGAGCTGCACCTCGGCAAGCAGGTGCAGGCGTTCACCGCCGTCGAGCTGCCGGACGACGAGAAGCCCGCCCTGCTGCGTGCCTACCTCAAGCGCTGGAAGGCCGAGGTCGGCGTGTTCTTCGGCGGGGTCGGGCCGGACTCCACGGACGAGGAGCTGAGGGCGATCGCCCCCAAGCACCCCGTCTTCCGGATCACCACGACCTCGTGAACCGGACCGGTCCGGCCGGCCCTGACGCCGGACGGACCCGCCCGACGTCACGACATCACGACGCCTCGGCGTCCCCCGCGCGCTCGGACTCTCCTGCGGCCTTCGAGGCGTCCGACGCGCCCGCCGGACCCGGCGCACCGTCCGAGCCCTTGGTGAGATCCGCGCCGGCCGCCTCGTCCGCGCCCTTCGCCGTACCCACCGCGCCGTCCGCCTCGTCCGCGCCCTTCGCCGTACCCACCGCGCCCTGCGGCTCGGCGGGCCCGGACGCGGCGGCCGGCTCCGTGACGCCACGGCGCGCCGTGCCCGCCTCGGTGTCCAGTCGGCGGTCCAGGAGGTCGAGGGCCCGCCGCGCGATCCCGTTCGAGCGGACCAGGCCGGCCAGCGTGGTCGAACCGCGGGTGATGTCCGTGAAGGCGTTCCAGGCGGGACGCAGGCCCGTGATCGCCGCATGCAGCAGGCCGGGGCTGCGCTCGAAGAGCGCGAGCATCCGCCGCCCGACCGCCATCTCCACGCCCAGACCGGCCTTGATCGCGAACGCGTAGTTCAGCGCCTGGCGGCGCGCGTCGACCGCGTCGTTCGACTCCGCGATCCGTACCGCCCACTCCCCCGCGAGCCGACCCGAGCGCAGGGCGAACGAGATGCCCTCACGCGTCCACGGCTCCAGGAGACCAGCCGCGTCACCGCAGACGAGCACCCGGCCGCGCGACAGCGGCGAGTCGTCACTGCGGCAGCGCGTCAGATGGCCCGAGGAGATCGCCGGTTCGAAGCCCGCGAGCCCGAGACGGGCGATGAAGTCCTCCAGATAGCGCTTGGTGGCCGCACCCTCGCCGCGCGCCGAGATGACGCCGACGGTGAGCGTGTCGCCCTTGGGGAAGACCCAGCCGTAGCTGCCGGCCATCGGCCCCCAGTCGATGAGGACGCGCCCCTTCCAGTCCTCGGCCACCGACGGCGGCACGGGGATCTCGGCCTCAAGCCCGAGGTCCACCTGGTCGAGCTTGACGCCTACATGAGCCCCTATGCGCCCGGCGCTGCCGTCCGCTCCGACGACCGCCCGGGCCAGGAGCGTCTCTCCGTCGGCCAGGACCACGGCGACGGTCCGCCGGTCGGGCACGGCCGGGCCGTGCTGCTCGACACGGGAGACGGTGACGCCCGTACGGAGTTCGGCGCCCGCCTTCTGCGCCTGCTCGACGAGCCCGGCGTCGAACTCGGGACGGTTGATGAGCCCGAAGAGCATCCGGCGCGAGCGGCGCGTCCGGGCGAAGCGGCCGTTCATGGAGAAGGTGACGGCATGCACCCGGTCCTGGAGCGGCAGTTCGAAACCGGGCGGCAGCGCGTCCCGCGACGGTCCGATGATGCCGCCGCCACAGGTCTTGTACCGGGGCAGTTCGGCCTTCTCCAGGAGAAGCACGCGGCGGCCGGCGACCGCGGCCGCGTAGGCCGCCGACGCGCCGGCGGGGCCGGCCCCGACGACGACCACGTCCCAGACGGTCGCGTCCCGCGACTCTCCCGCGCGTACCTCTTCGGCGTCTGCGTTCTCGCTGCTCACGATGTGCTTCTGCTCCTGATCCGACCGACGGTCCATGCTCTTCGGGCATCCTACGGCCCGGTAGGCAGGGCCCCGAGCCGTAGGATCGGCCATACGTTCGCCGTACAACCGATATACGGCAACGTCCTTACAACGTCGCACCCACCAGGAGCGTGCCCATGACCGCCAATCCGATCGCCGAGACCGTCGCCGAGCTGATGCCCCGCGCCAAGGCGGAGCTCGCGGAACTCGTGGCCTTCGAGTCGGTGGCGGACGAGGCCGTGGCCCCGCGGAGCGAGTGCGAGGCGGCCGCGAACTGGGTCGCGGACGCACTGCGCGCCGAGGCGTTCCAGGACGTTGCGCTGCTCGACACGCCGGACGGTTCGCAGTCGGTGTACGGCGTGCTGCCCGGCCCCGCCGGCGCCCCGACCGTCCTTCTCTACGCCCACTACGACGTGCAGCCGAAGCTGGACGAGTCGGCGTGGGTCACCCCGCCGTTCGAGCTGACGGAGCGCGACGGACGCTGGTACGGGCGGGGCGCGGCCGACTGCAAGGGCGGCTTCATCATGCACCTGCTGGCGCTGCGCGCCCTGAAGGCGAACGGCGGAGTCCCGGTCACGGTCAAGATGATCGTCGAGGGTTCGGAGGAGCAGGGCACGGGCGGTCTGGAGCGGTACGCCGAGGCGCACCCCGAACTCCTCACGTCCGACGCCATCGTGATCGGTGACACCGGCAACTTCCGGCTCGGTCTGCCGACGGTCACCGCGACGCTGCGCGGCATGACGATGATCCGGGTCCGGATCGACACCCTCGAAGGCAACCTGCACTCCGGCATGTTCGGCGGTGCGGCGCCCGACGCGCTGGCCGCGCTGATCCGGGTCCTGGACACGCTGCGCGCCGAGGACGGCTCGACGGTCATCGACGGTCTGCCGGCCGACGCGGTGTGGGAGGGCCTGCAGTACCCGGAGGACGACTTCCGCGCAGACGCGAAGGTCCTGACGGGCGTCGGCCTGCCGGGCGACGGCACGGTCGCCGACCGTCTCTGGGCCCGTCCGGCCGTCACCGTCATCGGCATCGACTGCCACCCGGTGGCGGGCGCCACGCCGTCGATCCCGTCGACGGCGCGGGCGCAGATCAGCCTGCGGGTGCCGCCGGGCCAGGACGCGTCCGAGGCGACGAAGCTGCTGTACGCGCACATCGAGAAGCGTGTGCCGTGGAACGCCCGGGTCTCCTTCGAGCAGGTCGGTCAGGGCCAGGCGTTCCGGGCGGACGTGTCCAGCCCGGCGTACGTCTCGATGGCGGAGGCGATGCGGATCGCGTACCCCGGGCAGGAGATGCAGACCTCCGGCATGGGCGGCTCGATCCCGCTGTGCAACACGCTGGCGTCTCTCTACCCCGAGGCGGAGATCCTGCTGATCGGTCTGAGCGAGCCTGAGGCGCAGATCCACGCGGTGAACGAGTCGGTGTCGCCCGAGGAGCTGGAGCGCCTGTCGGTGGCGGAGGCGCACTTCCTGCTCAACTACGCGCGCTCGAAGCAGGGTTAAGCGTTCGGCGAAGCTCGCCGAGAGCGTAGAACCATACGGCGGACCTGCGTGGATACGTAGGTTCGCCGTATGGACTTCATCGAGATCACGCCTCGACTGCACATGCTGCACTTCTCGATCGGCCAGGCCTATCTGTGGCGGGACGACGAGGAGTTGACCCTGATCGACGCCGGATGGGTGGACTCGGCGCCGGAGATCGAGTCGGCGATACGGGGTGCGGGGCTCGACCCGGCCGCCCTGCGCCGGATCGTTCTCACCCACTGCCACCGCGACCACGTCGGCTCGGCCCAGGCCCTCTCCGACCGGTTCGGCGCCGAGATCGTGGCGCACCGTCTCGACGCCCCGGTGATCCGGGGCGAGGCCCCGGTCCCCGATCCGGTCCTGCTCGACTGGGAGATCCCGCTGTACGAGCACGGTCTGACCGTCCCCATGGCGCCACCGACCCGGGTCGACCGGGAGGTGGAGGACGGGGAGGCCCTGGGATTCGGGGACGGGGCGGTGGTGGTGCACACGCCGGGTCACACGCCCGGCTCGATCGCGGTCCACCTTCCGGAGCACGGCGTCCTGTTCACCGGCGACACGGTGGCGTCGGTGGGGGGCGTGATGTTCGGTGTGTTCCATGTGGACCGCGGGCGGGCCATGGAGTCGATGCGGCGCATGGCGGAGTTGAAGCCGTCGGTCCTGTGCTGTGGGCACGGGGACCCGGTGACGACGGACACCGCCCGTCAACTGGCGGAGGCGGCCGCGTAGTCGGTCTGCGGCGGGGTGGCATCGCCCTCAGCCGACCGGCACGCCTGCCTCCAGGTTGAGCACGGTCCCGCGTTCACGGGCGCGCAGGGCCCAGCGGAGGCGGCGGTAGCGGACCGGGGGCAGCAGTTCGGCCGCCTCCTCCTCGGTGACGAAGCGCCAGCCGCGGAGCTCGGCGCCGGGCAGGAGGAGCCGGTCCGCGTCGGCGGCCGGCAGTCGGCCGCCGTCGAAGAGGAGTCGCAGGCCGCCGTAGCCCGGAGGCTGTGGACGTTCCCAGTCGACGAGCAACAGGCGGGGTACGGCGTCGAGTTCGATCCCTATCTCCTCGGCGACCTCGCGCATCCCGGCCCGTGCGGGCGGTTCGCCGGCCTCGACGACTCCGCCGGGGAACTCCCAGCCGGGCTTGTAGGTGGGGTCGACGAGCAGGAAGCGGTCGTCCTCGTCGAAGAGCAGCACGCCGGCGGCGAGCGTCTCGCCGCTGGGTTCGGGGGTCTGGACTATGCCACAGGGTGCGGCCTCGCCGGAGGCCACGGCCTCGGCGATGGCGGTGGCGGCCTCGGCGGGGGTGAGTGCGGAGGTGTCGACGACATGCGCGTCGGCTGCCAGCCAGTCGTGCAGGGCGGTGCGGTAGGGCTCGATGCGGTCGAGGGACCACTGGCGTACGCGCTCCAGTGCCTGAGGGTCCGAGTCATCGGGTGTACGGCCCCGGATCCGCGCGCGCAGGATCGTTTCATCCGGGGCGAGCAGGACGTGCCGGACCTGGATGCGCCGGGCGGCGAGCCCCCCGAAGATCTCGTCCCGGTACTCCTGGCGCAGGAGGGTCATGGGGACGACGAGCACGCCGCCGACCTCGGCGAGCAGGGCTGCGGCGGCGTCCACGACCAGTCGCCGCCAGATCGGCAGGTCCTGATAGTCGTCGACCTCGTCGAGCCGCTTCTCCGGCAGCAACCGGCCCATCGTGGAGCCGATGATCTCGGGGTCGTACAGCGTGCTGTTCGGGATCAGATCGACCAGCTCGCGCGCGGTGGTGGACTTCCCCGCACCGAACGTCCCGTTGATCCAGACGATCACGATTCCCCCTCTTCGATAGCCCACAGTGGCTTGCCCGCAACACCCTGCCACGGAAACCCCCGGGCGGAACCGGGGGGCGCCGGGTCGGCGTGGAGAGGGGTGGGTGCACGGCTGTGAGACGCCTCACTCCACGAACGCGCGTACGGGCCGGTGCGTAACACTTCGAGACCGGGCGTCGTTGGACCGGCGAGGCAAGGGGGGTGCGGAGATGAGCCGTACGGTATTGCAGTGGTTTCCCGCGGGAGGCCCGCGAGGCAGCTGGCCCGCCGAGGAGTTCGCCAGCGCCCGCCGGGACGAAGGGCTCCCGGCGGAGGTCGTGATGGACCTGGAGTCCGACGCTTTCCTGGTGATCGTGGAGCAGAGGAGGCCGGAGCCGGTGGGCGGTTGACCGCGTCGGGCCGATGACGCGCCGTCAGCGGCCCACCCGGGGCGCTCCCCCGGGGATGCGGGCGGCGGCCGCCGCGGCTCCGAGCAGGCCCGCGTCCGTGCCGGTGAGCGCCGGGACGACGACGAGGTCGCGGACGAACGACAGCGTGGCATAGGCCCTCAGGCTGCGCCGGAGCGGGTCGAACAGCACGTCTCCCGCACCCGCCACTCCCCCGCCCACGACGGCGATGTCGATCTCGACCAGGGTCGCGGTGGCGGCGATGCCCGCGGCGAGCGCCTGGGCGGCGCGCTCGAAGGAGGCCACGGCGATCGGATCCCCGGCCCGGGCGGAGGCGGCGACCGCCGCGGCCGAGGTGTCGCCGTCGAGGCCCGGCCGCCAGCCTTCGTCCAGGGCTCGACGGGCGATGTGGGGCCCGCTGGCGATCCGCTCGACACAGCCGCGGCCGCCGCAGGCGCACGGGTCGCCGTCCAGGTCCACGCTGATGTGCCCGATGTGACCGGCGTTGCCGGTGGGGCCGGGGTGTACGCGACCGTCGAGCACCAGGCCACCGCCCACCCCGGTCGAGACGACCAGGCACAGCGCGTTGTCATGGCCGCGGGCCGCACCCTGCCAGTGCTCGGCGGCGGTCATGGCGACGCCGTCGCCGACCAGGGTGACCGCTCGCCCGCCGGTCGCCTTGCGGACCCGCTCGACGAGCGGGAAGCCGCGCCAGCCGGGCACGTTGACCGGGCTGACGGTGCCCGCCGATGCGTCCACCGGCCCGGCGCTCCCGATGCCCACCGCGTGCGCCGACTCCCACAGCGGCGAGGCCGCGAGGTCCTCGAGCACCGCCTCGACGGCGCGCATCACCGTCTCGCCGTCCTCCTGGGCGGGGGTGGGCCGCTGGGCCCGTACGAGAATCGCGCCGTCGCCGTCCACCAACGCGCCGGCGATCTTGGTGCCGCCGAAGTCCAGGGCGACAACGAGGTCATTCTGCATGTGCGCGGTGTCTCCAGAAGGGGCGGGAGCGGTCGATCGCTGTGACCTACAGTCTCCCTTGCTCTGACAACGTTGTCCAGGCCCTATGCTCGGACAAGACAGAGACGAGACGAAGGAGATCGACTCACCGTGGCCGACACCGCCCGCCGCCCCGAGCACCGTTACGGCAATCGGCCCACGATGAAGGATGTCGCCGCCCGGGCCGGCGTCGGACTCAAGACGGTCTCACGGGTCGTCAACGGCGAACCGGGCGTCACCCCCGACACCGAGCGCCGGGTCCAGGAAGCCATCGACTCGCTCGGCTTCCGGCGCAACGACAGCGCCCGCGTGCTGCGCAAGGGCCGCACCGCCTCCGTGGGCCTGGTTCTCGAGGACCTCGCCGACCCGTTCTACGGTCCGCTCAGCCGCGCCGTCGAGGAGGTGGCCCGAGCCCATGGGGCGCTGCTCATCAACGGCTCCAGCGCGGAGGACCCGGACCGGGAGCAGGAGTTGGCCCTCGCGCTGTGCGCCCGGCGCGTCGACGGGCTGATCGTGATCCCGGCGGGCACGGACCACCGCTATCTCGAACCGGAGATCAAGGCGGGCGTGGCCACCGTCTTCGTCGACCGCCCGGCGGGCCGGATCGACGCCGACGCCGTCCTGTCGGACAGCTTCGGAGGCGCTCGCGCCGGGGTCGCCCATCTGATCTCCCACGGCCATCGCCGGATCGGCTTCGTCGGCGACCAGCCGCGCATCCACACCGCGACCGAGCGGCTGCGCGGCTATCGCGCGGCGATGGAGGACGCGGGTATGGCCGTCGAGGAGTCCTGGGTGTCCCTGGGCCCGACGGATCCGGACCGGGTACGGGAGGCGGTCACCGCCATGGTGTCGGGGCCCGAGCCGGTCACCGCGCTCTTCGCGGGCAACAACCGGGTGACCGTCACCGCCGTCCGGGCCCTCGCCGGCCGCGAACGCCCGGTCGCCCTGGTCGGGTTCGACGACATCGAGCTGGCCGATCTGCTCGGGATCACCGTCATCGCCCAGGACGCGGCGGCGCTGGGCCGCACCGCGGCGGAACGGCTCTTCCGCCGTCTGGACGGCATCGACGACGCGCCCGCCCAGGTGGTCCTGGAGACCCGGCTGATCGCGCGCGGCTCGGGCGAGATCCCGCCCCCGCCCGCGTAGCCGGGGCGCGGGCGGTGTCCGGCGCCTGCGGTCAGCAGACGGGCAGGCCCGGCAACGGCGCGTCGTTGTCGCCGCCCTTGATGTACACGACGCTGACGTAGACGTTCGTGTTGCCACTGTCGTCGTCCGTCCTGGCCCACCAGACGTTCGTCCACTGCCCGTACGTCTCGCGTCGGCCGAGATCGACCTGGCAGTAGAAGTAGTTGGTGCCGGCGTTGAGGATCCCCATCTCACCGCCGTCGTGACGGTACGACTTCGCGGTGCGCCACACCTCGCAGTCGTACTTGCCCCCGCCGACGGCGTGGCAGGCGGGCGTGGGCTCGGCGGGCGAGCCGCCGCCGGTCGTGGAGGTCGATCCGCCGCCGGTCGCCGTACCGCCGCCGGTGCCCCCACCGGTGGTGCCGCCGGCGTCGGCGCCGGGCACGGGCGCCTTCGAGGGGGTCGACGGCGTCGGGGTGGCGGGCTTCTTCGTGGCCGGCTTCGAGGGCGTGGCCGACGCGCTCGTCGAGGCGCTCGGGTCCTCCGGGGTGCCCGGGGCGCCCTGGTCGAGGACACGGCCGGGGCCCGTGCCGGAGGCCGTCGGCGATCCGCCGTCGGCCAGCTGCTTCTGCTCCGAGCCACCGTCGCGGTCGGTCAGCGCGTACGTCACACCGCCGCCGACCAGCAGAACGCCGGCGACCGCCGCGGCGACCAGCGCCGGCGTACGGGACTTCCGCGGCGACCGCGGGCCCTGGGTCTGCGTCGGCGCCGGGGCGGCCTGCTGCCCGGCGGGCTGCGCGTAGGGGGAGGGCACCGCCGGATGACCGTCCGGCCCGGGTGTTGCGGCGAGTCGGCCGTCCGGCCCAGGTACGGCGGCGGGTCGGCCGTCCGGCGCGGGTGCGGCGGGTCCGAAGGCCCCGGCCGCATGCGGCTGCGCGGGCCCGAATCCGTCCGCCTGATGCACCCCCGCCGGCCCGTGGCCCTCGGCCGCGGGCCCGAATCCACCCACCGGGCCGAAGCCTCGGGGCGCGGAGCCCGGAGAGGCCGGCCCCTCGGACCCGAAGCCCTGAGCCGCGACACCGCCCGGCGTCCCCACGCCCGCCGGGCCGAAGCCCTGAGCCGTCGCCCCTTCGGATCCGAAGCCCTGCGAGACGGCGCCGGCTCCCGGCGCCACGCCCGCCGCGCCGACCGCGCCGCCCGCCGGACCGGTCCCCTCGGTGCCGAGTCCCCGCGTCGCGGCATCCGGGCCGTGCGGCACGGTGTCGCGTTCGGTCGGTGTGCCGAGGTGGGTCGGCGCGGCGCCCTGGGCCACGGCCGTCAGGAGGCGGGCCGCGGCGCGGGCGTCGGGGCGTCGGGTCGGGTCCTTCTCCATCAGCTGCCGGAGTACGGGACCGAGCGGGCCGGCCCTGTGGGACTCCGGGAGCGGTTCCACGACGATGGCGTTCAGCGTCGACCAGGTCGACGTGCGGCGGAAGGGTGAGGAACCCTCGACGGCCGCGTACAGCGTGGCGCCGAGCGCCCAGACGTCCGAGGCGGGGCCGGGCTGCCGCCCCTGGGCCCGCTCGGGCGCCAGGTAGTCCAGCGAGCCGACGATCTCCCCGCTGCGGGTGAGGTGCGTGGTGGAGCCGTCGCCGGGGTCGTCCATCGCGGCGATCCCGAAGTCGGTGAGGACGACCCGCCCTCCCTTGTCGAGGAGGATGTTGCCGGGCTTCACGTCACGGTGGAGCACACCGACGTCATGGGCGGCGGCGAGCGCCTCCAGGACAGCGGCGCCGATCGTGGCGGCCTCTCGCGGCTCCAGGACCCCGCGTTCACTCAGGACGCCGTCGAGCGACGGCCCGTCGACGAACTCCATGACGATGACGGGGCGGCCCTGATGTTCCGTCACGTCGTGGACGGCGATGACCCCGGGGTGGCGTACCCGGGCCGCCGCTCTGGCCTCACGCTGCATCCGCAGACGCAGATCGGCCAGTTCAGGGCCTGACGAGTCGTTGTACGTCCGCAGTTCCTTGACGGCCACCTCGCGGCCCAGGACCTCGTCGACGGCGCGCCAGACGACGCCCATCCCGCCCCGGCCCAGCCGGCGCACGACTCGATAGCGGCCGGCCAGCCGTTCGTTCTCCCCCGAAGACACCGCTGCCCCGTTCTCTGTCACGTGCGATGAACGCGTACAGAGTACGGGGCGGGGGTGTCGGCCGTTACTGAGCCGTGGCCGTGAGGTCGCCGCGGCGCGGGGCCGAGAAGCGGTCGAGGTCGGCGCGGGTCAGGCCGGTGAGGGCGTCGACCTCGGCGGTGTCGAGGGCGCCGCAGTCGATGCCGCGCAGCAGGTAGGAGCTGAGCGCCTTGGCGGTGGCGGGCTCGTCCATGACGTCGCCGCCCGCGTGGTTGGCGTAGGCGGAGAGGCGCTTGGCGGCGGCCTCGAAGCCCTCGCGGTAGAAGGCGAAGACGGCGGCGTAGCGGGTGGGGATGTGGCCCGGGTGCATGTCCCAGCCCTGGTAGTAGGCGCGGGCCAGGGCGCGGCGGGTGAGGCCGTAGTGCAGGCGCCAGGCCTCGTGGACGTGTTCGGTGGAGCCGACCGGGAGGACGTTGGTGGAGCCGTCGGAGACCCGTACGCCCGTACCGGCGGCGGCGACCTGCATGATCGCCTTGGCGTGGTCGGCGGCCGGGTGGTCGCTGGCCTGGTAGGCGGCGGAGACGCCCAGGCAGGCGCTGTAGTCGAAGGTGCCGTAGTGCAGTCCGGTCGCTCGGCCCTCGGCGGCGCCGATCATGCGGGCGACGGCGGCGGTGCCGTCGGTGGCGAGGATGGACTGGCTGGTCTCGATCTGGATCTCGAAGCCGAGGCGGCCGGCGTCCAGGCCGTGGGCCTTCTCGAAGGCTTCGAGGAGGCGGACGAAGGCCGAGACCTGCTCCGGGTAGGTGACCTTCGGAAGGGTGAGGACGAGGCCGTCGGGCAGGCCGCCGTTCTCGATGAGTCCGGTGAGGAAGATGTCGGTGGTGCGGATGCCGCGGTCGCGTACGGCGGCCTCCATGCACTTCATCCGGATGCCCATGTACGGAGCCGCGGTGCCCTTGTCGTACGCCTCCGAGATCAGCCGGGCGGCGCGGGCGGCGTCGTGGTCCTCGTCCTGGCCCGCGTAGCCGTCCTCGAAGTCGACGCGGAGGTCCTCGATGGGCTCGCGCTCCAGCTTGGCCCGTACGCGGCCGTAGACGTCCTGGGCGAGGTCGTCGGAGAGGCCGAGGACGGCGGCGAAGGAGTCGGCGTCGGGGGCGTGCTCGTCGAGGGCCGCGAGGGCCTGGTCGCCCCAGGAGCGGATCGTTCCGGCGTCGAAGACGTTGCCGGGGACGTAGACGGTATGGACGGGCTGGCGGGTGCCCGGGTCGCCGGGGTAGCGCCGGTCGAGCTCGGCGTCCACCGCTGCGAGGGAGGCGCTGATGCCCTCGCTGACCGCTCCGGCGAGGCTCGTCGACACCTTCTCCTGCTGACCCATCCCACATCCTCCTATTTTCCGCTTCACGGAATCAACAATCCGTATAGCGAAGTTAGTAGTCCGTCGGGACCTGCGTCAATGGTTGTCCGAAACGGCCGGGGGCCGCGCGGTGATCATCACCACGCGGCCCCCGGACCGTACAGATTCGCAGGTCAAGCCTGCGGAGGTCAGCCCTTGCGGGACTTGACCTCCTCGGTGAGCTGCGGGACGACGTCGAAGAGGTCGCCCACGACGCCGTAGTCGACGAGGTCGAAGATCGGAGCCTCGGCGTCCTTGTTGATCGCGACGATGGTCTTCGAGGTCTGCATACCCGCGCGGTGCTGGATCGCACCGGAGATACCGGAGGCGATGTACAGCTGCGGCGAGACCGACTTGCCGGTCTGGCCGACCTGGTTGGAGTGCGGGTACCAGCCGGCGTCCACGGCGGCGCGCGAGGCGCCGACGGCGGCACCGAGGGAGTCGGCGAGCGCCTCGATGATCGCGAAGTTCTCGGCGCCGTTGACGCCACGGCCACCGGAGACCACGATCGCGGCCTCGGTCAGCTCCGGACGGCCGGTCGACTCGCGCGGGGTGCGCGCGGTGACCTTGGTGCCGGTGGCCAGCGCACCGAAGGAGACCGCGAGGGCCTCGACGGCGCCGGCGGCCGGGGCGGCCTCGACGGGGGCCGAGTTCGGCTTGACCGTGATGACCGGGGTGCCCTTGGAGACACGGGACTTGGTGGTGAAGGAGGCGGCGAACGCGGACTGCGTCGCGACCGGGCCCTCGTCACCGACCTCCAGGTCGACGGCGTCGGTGATGATGCCGGAGCCGATGCGGACCGCGAGGCGGGCCGCGATCTCCTTGCCCTCGGCGGAGGACGGGACGAGCACGGCGGCCGGGGAGACGGCCTCGTACGCGGCCTGCAGCGCGTCGACCTTCGGGACGACGAGGTACTCGGCGAACTCGGGGGCGTCGGCGGTGAGGACCTTGACCGCGCCGTGCTCGGCGAGTGCGGCGGCGGTGTCGGCGGCGCCGTTGCCCAGCGCGACGGCGACGGGCTCGCCGATGCGGCGGGCCAGCGTCAGCAGCTCCAGGGTGGGCTTGCGGACGGCTCCGTCGACGTGGTCGACGTAGACGAGAATCTCAGCCATGGGGATTCAATCTCCTGCGAACGAAAAGGGGGCGGACTTCAGCGGCTCGCGCGAGCCCTTAGATGAACTTCTGGCTCGCGAGGAACTCGGCCAGCTGCTTGCCGCCCTCGCCCTCGTCCTTGACGATCGTGCCCGCGGTGCGCGCGGGGCGCTCGGCGGCGGAGTCGACCGCGGTCCAGGCACCCTCGAGGCCCACCTCGTCGGCCTCGATCTCGAGGTCGTCGAGGTCCAGGGACTCCACCGGCTTCTTCTTGGCGGCCATGATGCCCTTGAAGGACGGGTAGCGGGCCTCGCCCGACTGGTCCGTCACCGAGACGACGGCCGGAAGCGAGGCCTCCAGCTGCTCCGAAGCGGTGTCACCGTCGCGGCGGCCCTTGACGACGCCGCCCTCGATGGAGACCTCGGAGAGCAGCGTGACCTGCGGGACGCCCAGACGCTCGGCGAGGATCGCCGGGAGGACACCCATGGTGCCGTCGGTGGAGGCCATACCGGCGATGACGACGTCGTAGCCGGTCTTCTCGATGGCCTTGGCGAGCACGAGCGAGGTGCCCATGACGTCGGTGCCGTGCAGATCGTCGTCCTCGACGTGGACGGCCTTGTCGGCACCCATGGACAGCGCCTTGCGCAGCGCGTCCTTGGCGTCCTCGGGACCGACGGTGAGGACGGTGACCTCGGCGTCGTCGGCCTCTTCGGCGATCTGGAGCGCTTGCTCGACCGCGTACTCGTCGAGTTCCGACAGCAGGCCGTCGACGTCGTCGCGGTCGACGGTCAGGTCATCGGCGAAGTGCCGGTCGCCAGTGGCGTCGGGCACGTACTTCACACAGACAACGATCCTCAAGCTCACGCCGGCTCTCCTACTGCATCGTCATAACTGGGCTGCCTTGTTGCTCGCAGCATAGGCGCCTGAAGGGCGGGTTTCCGGTCGGGGCGCCCTACGCCCCGACCGAAATATTACTCGCCAGTACACCCAGTCCGTTACCAGTAAGCAAGCGCTCAGGCGTGTGACCTTGCCAACGCTCAGGTAAGGGAACCCTCAGTCACGCAGAGCGTTGAAGCGACCCTGGTGATAGAGGAGCGGCCGACCCACCCCGCTCGGGTCCCCGGCGACGACCTGGGCTATCACGATCCGATGATCCCCGGCCGGGACGCGGGCCACCACCCGGCAGACCAGCCAGGCCAGTACGTCGTCCAGGATCGGGACGCCCTCGGGTCCCACGCTCCAGCGCGTGGGACCGCCGAACCGGTCGGCGCCGCTGCGGGCGAAGGTGCCCGCCAGCTCCTGCTGGTGCTCACCGAGTATGTGGACGCCGATGTGCTCGGCCTCGGAGATCACGGGCCAGCTGGAGGAGGTGGTGCCCACGCCGAAGGAGATCAGCGGAGGTTCCGCGGCGACGGAGTTGAGGGAGGTGGCGGTGAAGCCGACGGGGCGTTCCCCGTGGGCGGTGATCACCGCGACACCGGCCGCGTGCTGCCGGAAGACGGAACGGAGGAGATCGGGAGAGGCCTGCCGCGGGGCGCCGACGGTGCGGAGCTCGGGCGAGATCGTCATGGAGTTGTCCTTCTGCGAGGGCATCGTGAGAGGGGTCCGTGGCTTCTCAGACGCCCGGACAGCGCGCGCTCGCGTTGCGGGCCAGGTCCACGTGGGCCCGCCCGTAGAGAAGGATTTCTGCAGGCACCTCGCCAGACTGACGATCGTTGGCGGGTGCAGTCAAGTGCGTACCGGGATGTGGGAGAAGTGTCACCGCGTCAGACGGCGCGCCCCAGCGCGGCGATGACGTCCGCGCGGCGGGGCTGTCCGGCCGCCCGGACGACGATCCGCCCGGTACCGTCGAGAACGAGCACGGTCGGGGTCCGTACGATCCCGATCTCGCGGACGAGGTCCAGCCGCTCCTCCGCGTCGATCTCCACATGGCCGACGCCCTCGATCATCTCCGCCACCTCGGACAGGGTCCGACGGGTGGCGCGGCAGGGCTGGCAGAAGGCCGTGGAGAACTGCACGAGGGTGGCCCGCTCCCCCAGTTCGGCCCCGAGCCGGTCGGCGCCCAGCCGCTGTTCCGTCATATCCCGCTCCCTGCTCTCCACTGCACCCTCCAGCGTTCCACGTCACCGTTCGATTCCCGCCACGGCCACCGGGCGTGACGAGAATCTCCCCGTACGAAGCCGTCAGGACTGGTCACCACGGCCCACATGGGGCACGATCTGCCCAAAGCCGAAAACCTACGGCTGCGTAACTTCCGCCGGGAGAACCCTCCCCAGGAACAGAAGAAGGGGTTCCTCTCAGATGGCAGAACTCGTGTATCGGCCGGTCATCGGCGCCGCACTCACCATGTTCAAGGCGCTGGACCTGAAGATCGACACGCAGGGTTCGGAGCACATCCCGCGCACGGGCGGGGCTGTGCTCGTCAGCAACCACATCAGCTATCTGGACTTCATCTTCACGGGCCTGGCCGCGCTGCCGCAGAAGCGCCTGGTGCGCTTCATGGCCAAGGACTCGGTCTTCCGGCACAAGGTGTCCGGTCCCCTGATGCGCGGCATGAAGCACATCCCGGTGGACCGCTCGCAGGGCGAGCACGCCTACAAGCATGCGCTGGAGTCGCTCAAGGCCGGGGAGATCATCGGCGTCTTCCCCGAGGCGACCATCTCGCAGTCGTTCACGCTCAAGAGCTTCAAGTCGGGTGCGGCGCGGCTCGCGCAGGAGGCCGGGGTCCCGCTGATCCCGATGGCGCTCTGGGGCACCCAGCGCGTCTGGACGAAGGGCCGGCCGCGGAACTTCAAGCGCAGCCACATCCCGGTGACGATCCGGGTGGGCGAGCCGGTGGAGGCCCCCGCGGACCAGTACGCGGGCGCCATCACCCGGCGGCTGCGCGAGCGCGTCCAGGAGCTTCTGGAGGCCGCGCAGCGCGCCTATCCCGTACGCCCCAAGGACGCGAGCGACACCTGGTGGGTGCCCGCGCACCTCGGGGGCACGGCCCCGACTCCGGCCGAGGTCAAGGACGCGGGCTGACCGGAAGGCCGGCCCCCCGGCAGGCCACCGGACGAAACGTCACTCCGGGTCGCGGACGGTGATCCGCGCCCCGGGGTTCAGCTTCTCCAGGGATTCGGCGAGCTCGTTGCCCGCGGCGACGAGCTCCTCGCGCGTCATGGGAGTCAGCGACTCCAGCAGGAAGACCGCGTTGACCGTGTCGTCGTCGATCCGCGTGCGCGGCCCCTGGCGCCAGTTCCAGCGCCGGCAGGTGACGCCCGCCTCGTCGCACCAGATGACCTCGCCCGGCTCGGGGTGCTCCACGGTCTCCTCGCCGCCCGCCGTGGTCACGAACGCCTCGTCACCGGTGGCCCGCACGAGCCGCATCTCGCCCTCGATCTTGTCGAGGTCCTCGCCGCCGACCGGGATGAGGTGCGCGACGCTGATCGCGTTGTAGGCGTCGACGAGTCGGTTGATCCGCGGCAGCCCGCCGTCCGCGAGCGCGCGCTTGGCCAGGGCCTCCGCGGAGTTGCGGGTACGGGAGGGCTTGGCGCCGAAGGCGGAGTACGCCGCGCGCCAGGCGGCGACGTGCGGGTCCTTGTCCGGCGCCTGCCCGGCGAGCCGCTCGGCCAGACGTCGGGCCGCGTCGTCCAGCAGAGCCGAACTGACCTCGTCGCTGGGGCCGTTGACGAGTCCGTGGGCTTCGATCGCCAGGTGGGTGAAGCCGGGTACGAGGGTGCGCACCTCGTCGGAGACTGTCAGGGTGAGGGGCATCGTCGTCCTTGCGTCAGAGGTCGGTCGGAAGGATCCGCAAGAGTTCCGGGCTGTCCCGCGCCGACCGCATGGCGCTCAGAACTCCCGCATGTGGTGCAGCATACAGCACCAGGTAGTCCACTTCATTGAACTCCGGATCAGGCAGGAAGGCCAACCGTTCCCCCTCCAGGGAGAACTCGGCCTCCCGGCCCGGTTCGCCACCGCGGGGATCCTGCCGATGCCAGGCTTCCGTTCCGGGCAGCCGGATCGCGACCAGCCCGTGGAGCACCTCGAACTTCTGATAGCAGAGCGCCGTCGGGATCGACTCGGCGCGCAGCAGCGCGGCGAGCGCGTGCGCCTTGGCATGACAGATCCCGGTGCGCCGCGCGAGGACGTCGGAGGCGCGCCAGGTGACACGGAGGTCGCCGGTGTCGCTCGAGTGCGGGATCTCGTCCCGTACGTACGCGTACGCCGCCCGGGCGTACGCGTACGGGTCCGGATGCAGGGCGCGCAGCCCGGCGGCGGTCTCGCGCACGACAGGGTGCTCGTGGTCGATCACCTCGTCCGCGGCGAGGTAGGCGGAGAGTTCGGGGTCCTGCTGGATCAGCTCCATAACCGGGGACCCTAGAAAGACGACCGACCGGAAGTCAATGACTTTCCGGTCGGCCGCATACTTATACCTTGTTCGGAGGGGCGCTAGCGCGCCATCTCCTCCTTCAGCGCCTGGAGGAAGGCGTCGACGTCGTCCTCCGTGGTGTCGAAGGAGCACATCCAGCGCACATCGCCGGCGGCCTCGTCCCAGAAGTAGAAGCGGAAGCGCTTCTGGAGCCGGGTGCTCACCTCGTGCGGCAGCCGTGCGAAGACCGCGTTGGCCTGCACCGGGTAGAGGATCTCCACCCCGTCCACCTCCCGCACGCCGGCCGCGAGGCGCTGCGCCATCGCGTTGGCGTGCGAGGCGTTGCGCAGCCACAGGTCCTTGGCGAGCAGCGCCTCCAACTGGACGGAGACGAAGCGCATCTTGGACGCGAGCTGCATGGACAGCTTGCGCAGATGCTTCATGTGGCTGACCGCGTCCGGATTGAGGACGACCACGGCCTCACCGAACAGCATGCCGTTCTTGGTGCCGCCGTAGGAGATGACGTCCACGCCGACCGCGTTGGTGAACGCGCGCATCGGCACGTTCAGGGAAGCGGCGGCGTTGGCTATCCGAGCGCCGTCGAGGTGCACCTTCATGCCCTTGGCGTGGGCGTGCTCCACGATGGCCCGGATCTCGTCCACGGTGTAGACGGTGCCCAGTTCGGTGTTCTGGGTGATCGAGACGACCTGCGGCATGGCCCGGTGCTCGTCCTCCCAGCCCCAGGCCTGCCGGTCGATCAGCTCGGGGGTGAGCTTGCCGTCCGGGGTCGGGACGGTGAGCAGCTTGAGGCCGCCCATCCGTTCCGGCGCACCGCCCTCGTCCACGTTGATGTGCGCGGACTCGGCGCAGATCACGGCGCCCCAGCGGTCGGTCAGCGCCTGCAGGGCGGTGACGTTCGCGCCGGTGCCGTTGAAGACCGGGAAGGCCTCGGCGTTCGGGCCGAAGTGGCTGTGCATGATCCGCTGGAGGTGCTCGGTGTAGTCGTCCTCGCCGTAGGCGATCTGATGACCGTCGTTGGCGAGCGCGATGGCCGCGAGCACTTCCGGGTGGGCTCCGGCGTAGTTGTCGCTGGCGAAGCCCCGGACCGACGGGTCGTGGTGACGACGCGCGTCGGTCCTCGTGGGCAGAGCCGGGGTCACGGCTTGGGGGTCAGCCACAGACGCTGTCCATTCACTTCCTGTGCGGGTCGCTCCCAGACGCCGGCGATCTCGTCGGCCAGATCCGTGACGTCGGTGAAGCCCGCGAACTTCGCATTCGGGCGCTCGGCGCGCATGGCGTCGTGCACCAGTGCCTTGACCACAAGGATGGCAGCCGCGGCCCGGGGTCCCTCGTCGCCCCCCGCCTTGCGGAAGTCGTCGCCCATGGCGAGCGTCCACGCCTCGGCCGCCGCCTTGGCGGCGGAGTAGGCCGCGTTGCCGGCGGTGGGCTTCGAGGCGCCCGCGGCGCTGATCAGCACGTAACGGCCGCGGTCGCTGCGCAGCAGCGGCTCGTGGAAGGCCAGCGAGGTGGACTGGACCGTGCGGATGAGGAGCTTCTCCAGGAAGTTCCAGTCGGCGAGGTCGGTCTCGCCGAAGGAGGCGCTGCCGCGCCAGCCGCCGACGAGGTGCACGAGCCCGTCGATCCGGCCGAACTCCTTCTCCGTCTTGTCGGCCCATTCGCGCGCCGCGCCCAGGTCGAACAGGTCGACCGTGTCGCCGACGACCGTGGCGCCACCGTGGGCGTACCGGGCGGCGTCGACGGCCTCGGCCAGGCGGGCCGGGTCGGCGTCGGCTCCGACGACGATGGCGCCGGCTTCGGCGAGGCGCATCAGCGTCGCCCGCCCGGCCGGACCGGCCGCTCCCGCGACCGCGATGACGGCACCCTCCAGCGGCCCGCCGTTCCCGTTGCCGTTCATGGTCGTCCCCTCCTCCTCCGTGACTGGGTTCACGCGGCAGCCTGCTCGGTCCGCGAAGCGTTCGCGGCGGTGATGCCCTTGGTGGAGGCGATCACGTCCTTGAGCTTCTTGGACAGGGCCTCATAGAACATGCTGAGCGGAAACTCGTCCGGAAGCACGTCGTCGACGAGCTTGCGGGGCGGCAGGGAGAGGTCCAGGGCGTCCGGACCCTTGGCCCACTTCGATCCCGGGTGCGGGGCGAGGTAGGTGGAGACGAGCTCGTACGCCTTGAACCAGTGGACGAGCTTGGGGCGGTCGATGCCCTCGCGGTACAGCTTCTCGATCTCGGCGCAGAGCTGGTTGGTGACCTCGGGGGCACGCTCCCAGTCGATCTTGAGCGTGTTGTCCGTCCAGCGCACCACGTCGTGCTTGTGGAGGTACGCGAAGAGGAGCTGGCCGCCCAGACCGTCGTAGTTGCGGTTGCGGTCACCGGTGACGGGGAAGCGGAACATCCGGTCGAACAGGACGGCGTACTGCACGTCCCGGCCGTGGGTGTTGCCCTCGCCCTCCAGCTTCACGGCCTCCTTGAAGGCGGTGAGGTCGCAGCGCAGCTCCTCCAGGCCGTACATCCAGAACGGCTGGCGCTGCTTGATCATGAACGGGTCGAACGGCAGGTCGCCGTGGCTGTGGGTGCGGTCGTGGACCATGTCCCAGAGCACGAAGGCGGACTCGCAGCGCTTCTGGTCCTCGACCATGGCGGCGATGTCCTCGGGCAGCTCGATGCCGAGGATGTCCACGGCGGCCTCGGTGACCTTGCGGAAACGGGCGGCCTCGCGGTCGCAGAAGATGCCGCCCCAGCTGAAGCGCTCGGGGGCCTGGCGCACGGCGATGGTCTCGGGGAAGAGGACGGCCGAGTTGGTGTCGTAACCGGCGGTGAAGTCCTCGAAGGTGATGCCGCAGAACAGCGGGTTGTCGTAGCGGGTGCGCTCCAGCTCGGAGAGCCACTCCGGCCAGACCATCCGCAGCACGACGGCCTCGAGGTTGCGGTCCGGGTTGCCGTTCTGCGTGTACATCGGGAAGAGCGCCAGGTGCTGGAGCCCGTCCTGGCGGTCGGCGGCCGGCTGGAAGGCCAGCAGGGAGTCCAGGAAGTCCGGCACGCCGAAGCCGCCCTCGACCCACTTGCGCAGGTCGGCGACGAGCGCGCGGTGGTACGCCGCGTCGTGCGGGAGCAGCGGGGAGAGCTGCTCGACCGCGGTCACGACGCGCTCGACCGCACCCTCGGCGAGGGCGCGGGACGGCGCGCCCTCGGTCTCGAAGTCGATGGACCCGTCCTTGCTCTGCCAGGGACGGATCTCCTCCACGGCATTCTTGAGCTCGGGCCAGGCAGGGTGCTCGATCACCGGAGCAGTGGCGAATATCCCCCCACCGGTCACGTCCTGCACAAGAATTTCCGTCATGTCACTTCCTCCACAGGAGAACCTCGCGTCAAGACACCGTATCCGTCCGCGGTTCCTCCAGACAAGAGGAGCAAGAGAAATTATCCTGCGACACCCCCATGGTCACCGCTGATTTTCCTGTCGGAAAGCGTTGAGGCGATCGCATCCCCCGCGCCCGCGAAGGCCCGCGAAGCCGCGCCGAGGTATTCGTGCAGGGCCAGGAAGCCGTGGAACATCCCCGGGTGGTGGTCCTCCGTGACCTCGACTCCCGCCGCGGCCAGGGCGGCGACGAAGGCCCGCCCCTCGTCGCACAGCGGGTCGCAGCCGGCCGTGACCACATGGGCGGGCGGCAGACCGGCGAGCCGGGCGCGCAGCGGGGAGGCGAGCGGATGGCCGGGGTCGCCGTCCGGGCCGAGGTAGTGGTCGCGGTACCAGCGCATATGGGCGGCGGTGAGGTAGTAGCCCTCGCCGTTCGTCCGGTACGAGGCGTGGGTGCCGGCCATGTCGGTGGCCGGGTAGATGAGCACCTGGCGGGCGATCGCGGGGCCGCGGCGGTCGCGGGCGAGCAGCGCGGCCGCGGCGGCGAGGTTGCCTCCGGCGCTGTCCCCCGCGACGACGAGGGCCGCGGGCTCACCGCCCAGCTCGTCGATGTGCGCGGCGGCCCACAGGAGCGCCGCGTAGGCGTCCTCGACGGGGGCGGGGAAGCGGGCCTCGGGGGCGAGCCGGTAGTCGACGGAGACGACGACGGCCCCGGACTCCCGGCACAGGGTCCGGCAGGTGCGGTCATGGGTGTCCAGGCCGCAGAGCACCCAGCCGCCGCCGTGGAAGAAGACCGTGGTCGGGCGGGGCCTCGCGTCGCCCTCGGGGCGGTAGACGCGTATCGGGAGCGGCGGGGCGCCCTGGGGGCCGGGGACCGTCCGGTCCTCCACCGAGCCGACGGCGGGCGGCTCACCGGGCTGCGCGGGGGCGGCGGCGAGCAGCCGGCGGGCCTCGACGGCGTCGGTGACGGCTCCGCCGATGTCCGGGAAGACGGCGGTGAGCAGGTCGACGAAGGGACGGGCCTCGGGGTCGAGCCGGTCGACGGGCGGGCCGTCGGGTGCGGTCTCCGTCATCGTGCGCCCGCCCCCTCGGTGAAGTGCGGGATGACCTTCTCGCCCCACTGACGCAGGGTCTCCAGACACGCCTCCTGCGGCACGGTCCCCATCTGCATCAGACACATGATCTCGTCGGCGCCCGCGTCCCGGAGCCGTTCCACGTAGGCGATGGCGTCCTCGGCGGTGCCGTAGGCGTGGTCGGCGTGGAAGGTGGCCGTGGCGGAGGGGCGCACCGGTATGCGCTGTTCGTGCAGCCGGGCGACGACCTGCTCGGCGGCGCGGCGCATGTCGGCGGCCTCGTCGGCGCCGTCCACCACCGCCTCGTCGGGGATGCCCGCCCCTCCGTACCAGTGGCCGATCGACTGGGCGAAGAAGCGCTGCCCCCGGATGCCGATGCGCCGGGCCTCGGCGCGGTCGTCGAGGACGATCGTGGGGCAGAGGACGGAGAAGTGGTCGTTGACGACGGTGGAGACGTACCGGTCGCCGGTGCGTGCGGCGCGGGCCGCGTCGTAGGCGCGGCGCATCTCGGCGATCGACTCGGGCCCGGCGAAGCCCATCACCAGCGCGCCGATGCCGAGCTCGGCGGCCTGGGTGAGGGTCTCCGTACGGCTGCAGGCGAGGAAGAGCGGTGGATGCGGGGTCTGCCGGGGGCGGGGCAGGATCGGATGCGGATCGATCCTGATCAGTTCGGAGCTGTACTCCAGCTCGTCCTTCTGCCAGGCCCTGCCGATGATTCGCAGCGCGTCCTCGACCTCCTGGGTCGTACGGTCCCGGTCGACCCCGCAGAGCGAGGTCTCCTGCTCGGTGCCGCCTCGCCCGGCGCCGAGGTCGAGGCGTCCGCCGGAGAGCAGGTCGAGCATCGCGGCGCGCTCGGCGACCCGGGCGGGGTGGTTGAAGTTGAACGGCATGCAGACCACGCCGTGGCCGATGCGGATACGGCTCGTCCGGGCGGCGACGTAACTGAGGAAGACCTCGGGGGCGGACATGTGGGCGTACCACTTCAGGGAATGGTGCTCGACGGCCCAGATCCGGTGGAAGCCCATCTCCTCCGCCAGGACGGCCTGTTCGACGCAGTCGTGGATGACCTGGTGCTCGTGCTCCACGGTGGGGTCGGCCAGCTGTGCCTCGAAGATCACGGAGAACTTCACATGCCCTCCAGGGGGTTGTGTCAGGGAGCTGTCCTTGCTTCGATCAGTCATATGACTAGTCGTCAGATCGCGAAGAGGCAAGACACGGAACACGGATTGCCGCAGACCGCCTGGGCGGTGCTCGGGCTGCTCTCCTTCCCCGGCGGGCGCACCGGCTACGAGCTGAAGAAGTGGGCGGACGCGTCCCTGCGCTTCTTCCACTGGTCGCCGGCGATCAGCCAGATCTACGCGGAGCTGCGCCGGCTGGAGTCGCGGGGATACGTGATGTCGGAACGGTCGGGTCCTGAGGAGCCGCGGACCAAGCGGCGGTACGCGATCACGGACGCGGGCCGGGCGGCGCTGGCCGACTGGGCCGACGGCGACGGCGGGCCCGTGGTGCTCAAGCATCCGCTGGTGCTGCGGGTCTGGCTGGGGCATCTCGCCGCCCCGGAGCGGCTGCGGACGCTCGTCGAGGAGCACATCGCCCGCACAGAGGGCGAGCTCAAGGAGGTCCGGGACGCGCTCGCCCGGGCCGAGGCCGAGCCGGAGTGGCGCCATCCGGCCGTGGCCCTGCGCTGGAGCGAACGGCAGCACCTGGCGGAGCTGGAACTCGCCGAGTCGATGCTGACGGACCTTGAGGCGCTGGTGGAGGCTCCCGCCAGGGGCGAGGCGGGGCCCTGAGGGGCCCGCGGGTGTGACGCCCGGAGTGGCACCTTCCGACGCCCCGCGCGCGTGCGCTTCCTTCTTGCGGTGAAGTCATTAGGCTGCGCCCCGAGCCGCACCGGGAGCCCGGAGGGACCTGGGCCCGGACATCGACGGAAGCGAGAAGATCTTGAGTTTCCTCACCATCGGTCATCGCGGAGTCATGGGCGTCGAGCCCGAGAACACCCTGCGCTCCTTCGTCCGGGCCGAGCAGGCCGGCATGGACGTCATCGAACTGGATCTCCATCTGAGCAAGGACGGCGCCCTCGTCGTCATGCACGACGCCGATGTCGGCAGGACCACCGACGGCAGCGGCGCGATCGCCGAGAAGACCCTCGCGGAGCTGCGCGAGCTGGACGCGGGCGGCGGGGAGCGCGTCCCCGTCTTCGAGGAGGTCCTGGACGCGGTGCGTTCCCCGCTGCAGGCCGAGATCAAGGACGTCGCCGCCGCCCGTGCCCTCGCCGAGGTGATGAAGCGGCGTGACCTGGTTGGCCGGGTGGAGGTCCTCTCCTTCCACGACGAGGCCCTCGCCGAGGTCTCCCGGCTGGTCCCCGGCGTCCGTACCGCGCTCGTGGCGGACCTGTGGGACGCCGACGTCGTGGACCGGGCCAAGGCGGTCGGCGCCGGCGCCCTGGTCCTGAACATCCGGCACCTCACGCTGGAGACCGTCGAGCGCGCGCACGGCGAGGGCCTGCGAGTGATCGGCTGGGTCGTGAACACCCAGGACCACCTGCGGCTGGTGCGGGCCCTGGAGCTCGACGGCGCGACGACCGACTATCCGGAGATCCGCCGCACCGGCCGCTTCACGGCCTGATCCGCCGGCCCGGGGCTCAGACCAGCGGCTTCACCAGGAGCTCGAACTGCAGGTCGTCCCGCTGCGGGACACCGAAGCGCTCGTCGCCGTACGGGAAGGGGGTCATCCTTCCCGTACGGCGGTAGCCGCGCCGCTCGTACCAGGCGATGAGTTCCTCGCGCACGGAGATCACCGTCATGTGCATCTCGCGCACGCCCCAGATCTCCCGCACCCGGCGCTCCGCCTCGGCGATGATCAGGCGGCCCAGACCGGCGCCCTGGAGTTCGGGGCGGACCGCGAACATGCCGAAGTAGGCGGCGTCGCCGCGGTGTTCGAGCTGGCAGCAGGCGACGACCTCGCCGTCGCGCTCCACGACCATCAGCCGGCTGCCCGGGGTGGTGATGACGGCGCGCACGCCCTCGGCGTCGGTCCGCTGCCCCTGGAGGATGTCCGCCTCGGTGGTCCAGCCGGTCCGGCTCGAGTCGCCGCGGTAGGCCGACTCCACGAGCGGCACGAGGACCGGGACGTCGTCCTCGACGGCGTCGCGGTAGCCGATCCGACCGGTGTCCTGCGGCGTGACGGTGTCCATGCTGTTCGGGTCTCCCCTCGGGGCGCTGACGATCCCCCCGAGCGTATCGCCCCGTCCCCGTGCTCCCCCGCGTACGCCTGTGCGCTCGCGTAGGCCGGGCCGGGCGCGGGCATCGACCCGGGGGAAGACCCACGGGGAGGTGTGACGTGCACGGACCGGCGTTGTCGGCCTGGCTGTTGCTGACGCTGTGCGGGGCCAGCGGGGTGTACTGCCTGCTGCGGATGCGCCGATGCGTGGGCGAGGAGCGCAGGACGGCGGGGAGCGAGGCCGTGATGGGCTTCGGGATGGCGGCGATGGCGCTGCCCCCGGCCGTGCTCACGCCTCCCCCCTGGTCGTGGGTCGTGTACGCGGCCGTGTTCGGGGCGGCGGCCCTCCACGCGCTGTCGACGGTGCGGCGCGGCGGGCATCATCTGCACCATCTGCTGGGCTCCTTGGCGATGGTCTACATGGCGGTGGTCATGGCGTCCCCGGCACAGGGAGCGCACGGGGGGCACGGCGTCGGGAGCACCGCGGGCGTACCGCTCGTGACGGGTGCGCTCCTCGCGTACTACGTCGTGTACGTGCTCCGCACGGGAACGCGGCTCGTCCCGGTGGCGGTGTCGGCGGGCGGTCCGCCGGTGGCCTGGGCCACCCGGCCGGAGTTCGCGCTGGTGTGCCGGCTGTCGATGGCGCTCGCGATGCTGGCGATGCTCGTGACCCTCTGACGCCGGCCGCGCCGAAACCGTGGCGTACGTCACTTGGCGTGCGAGGCCATACCCCCGAGTAGTACGGCCCTCATAGGCTGGACGCCATGTTGGTCTCCCTCGCGCTGCTCTCGCTCGGCGTCCTGACCGCCGCCGTGGCCCCACGGCTGTTGTCACGGTCCGACTGGGCGGAACGCGAGCCCGTGGTGGCCCTGTGGGTGTGGCAGTGCGTGGTGGCTGCGGTGCTGCTGAGCTTCGCGCTGTCGATGACGTTCAGCGCCGCGGCCGCATGGCAGGTGGTGCGGGGCCAGGTCTTCGCGGGTGCGCCGCACGGAGTGCTGGAGGCGTACGAACTGGGCGCCCACCGGCCCTGGTCGGCGGCGCTCGCCGTGCTCCTGGCCTGTGGCGGACTGTGGACCGGCGCGATGCTCGGCCGCGAGATCCGCCGGGCTCGGGCGCGCCGTCGGCAGCGCCGCTGCGAACTGCTCGTCCGTGCCCCTCTGTTGCCGGGCGAGGAGCCGGGCAGCGAGCGCCTCGTGGTGCTGGAGGGCGAGCGGCCGGACGCCTGGTGGCTGCCGGGGACCGCGCCGCAGCTGGTCATCACGACGGCGGCGCTGCGCCGCCTCAAGGGACGCCAGCTCGATGCCGTGCTCGCGCACGAGCAGGGACACGCCCGGGCGCGCCACGACTGGCTGCTGCACTGCTCGGGGGCGCTGGCGGGAGGGTTCCCTGGGATTCCGGTCTTCGCGGCCTTCCGGGGCGAGATGCACCGCCTGGTGGAGCTGGCGGCCGACGATGTGGCCTCGCGGCGGTTCGGGCGGCTGACGATCGCGCTGGCGCTGGTGGAACTGAACGAGGAGCGCGGGGTGTTCGGCCCGGGTACCGCACCGGACGCGGACCTGCCGCAGCGGGTCAACCGCCTCCTCACGGCCGCTCCGCGGCTCACGGCCGGGCGGCGGCTGGGACTGACGGCGTCCGCGGCCCTCGTGCCGGTCGTGCCGGTCCTGGTGGCGTTCGTCCCCGCTCTCAAGGCGCTCGGATAACCGGGGATTCCGGCGCGTAGCCGGGGTTGACGGCGATCCGGCGCGCGGGTCGGGGAAGATCGGGCCATGCGCTCCTCCGCCGTGGTCTCCGCCGCCCTGGCCGTGCTGCTGCTCGTCCTGGTCGCTGTGGGCTGGCCCCCGCTGCTCTCCCTGGACCGCTCCATCACCGACGAGCTGCACCGCAGCGCCGTCGCCGAGCCGGGGTTCACCCAGCTCAACCGGATCCTGAGCGACTGGGTGTGGGATCCATGGACGATGCGCGCGCTGATCGCCGTCGCGGTGGTGGTGCTGTGGTGGCGGCGCGAGCGGCTGCTCGCCCTGTGGCTGACGGTCACCAGCCTGCTGACGGCGGCCGTCCAGCAGGGCATGAAGTGGGCGGTCGACAGGGAGCGGCCCGGCTGGCCCGATCCGGTGGACTCGGCTCAGTACGCGTCGTTCCCCTCGGGGCACGCCATGACGGCGACGGTGAGTTGCGGGCTGCTGCTCTGGGTGCTCGCACTGCACTGGCGGGAGAACTGGCGGGGCTGGAGCGTGATCACCGTGGCGGCCCTGGTGTCGGTGCTCGGTGTGGGGTGGACCCGCGTCTATCTGGGGGTGCACTGGCCGTCGGACGTGGTGGCCGGCTGGCTGCTCGGGATCTGCCTCGTGATTGTGTCGATCATCACGTTCCGCACGTACGGCCGGGGCGCCGGACGGGCCGGTCCGCCGGGGGCCGCACGGAGGAGAATGGGAGAAACGCGATGAAGCCGCCTGTCCTGGACGATCCCCCGCGTCGCCCAGAACAGACGGCAAACCCGCTGACCAGCCACGAAGGCGCGACAGCAAGCTGCGCTGAGTATATTGGCTGCGAGCCAGTCAACGCAGGAGTCAAGCATGTCCCCGCGTAGCCCATCGGTCAATGAAGAGCTTCGACGCCGCTCGCGGGAGCGCCTCCTGGAGGCGACCGTCGAGCTCGTGTCCGAGCGCGGTTACGAGGCGACGACGCTGGGCGACATCGCCGAGCGGGCCGGTTCGGCACGTGGTCTGATCTCGTACTACTTCCCGGGCAAGCGCCAGCTGCTGCAGTCGGCGGTGCACCGGCTGATGCACCTCACGCTGGAGGAGGCGCTGGAGCGCGAGCCGCGGACCGAGGACGGCCGGGAGCGGATGGCGCGGGCCATCGACGCGATCCTGGGCCTCGCGGTGGACCGCCCCGTGCTCATGCGGACGCACATGGCGGGCATCCTGCAGGCCGAGGGGTTCGTGCAGTGTCCGGAGCAGCAGCGGCTGGCCTTCCTGCTGCGGGACACGGTGACGCGGTACGGCTCCACGAACGTGGACGCGGACTATCCGCTGCTGCGGGCGCTGCTGATGGGCGCGGTCGTGGCGGTGCTGCTGCCCGGGGCGCCGATGCCGATGGCCCGGCTGCGGTCGGAGCTGTTCCAGCGCTACGGGCTGGACTGGGAGCAGGGAATGCCGCCGGACGGTGGTCCGCCCGACGGCATTCCCTTCACGGCCTCGGTGTTAGAGCTCCGGGTGCCGTGTCAGTCGTCCGGGACTCAGCCGTCGAAGGCTCAGTCCTCGAAGTCCTCGAAGTAGTCCGGCTGGGTCTGGACGTTGAGCGCGTCCATCCGGATCCGCTTCGCCGGGTCCGTACGACGGTCGTCGAGCTTCAGCACGTCGAAGCCCTTCGCGATGTCGTTGGAGTAGATGTAGCCGTTGTAGTAGTACGCGGACCACGAACCGCCGGTGCTGATCGTGGTGGCGGAGAGCGGACCGCGCTCGAAGTAGGCGATCTCCTTCGGCTTGCTGGAGTCGGTGAAGTCCCAGACGGAGACGCCGCCCTGGTACCACGCCTGGACCATGAGGTCCTTGCCCTTGACCGGGATCAGCGAGCCGTTGTGGGCGACGCAGTTCTCGGTGGCCGCCTGGTGGCGCGGGATCTTGAAGTAGCTGCGGAAGACGAGCTTGCGGTGCTTGCCCTTGCCGACGATGTCGTAGATGCCGTCCGCGCCGCGGTTCGGGCCGACGGCCGCGTTGCAGGTCGCGCCGGAGCCGCCGCCGAGCTCGTCCGTGAAGACGACCTTGTTCGCCTTCTGGTTGAAGGTCGCCGAGTGCCAGAACGCGAAGTTGACGTTGTCCTGGACCTGGTCGATGACCTTCGGGTGCTCCGGGTCCTCGATGTCGAAGAGGATGCCGTCACCCATGCAGGCGCCGGCCGCGAGGTCCTTGCCCGGCAGCACGGTGATGTCGTGGCAGCCGGTGGTCTTGGAGACACCCGGGTTGGTCGGACCGCCGGGGTTGCCGCCGCCGTCCGGACCCTCGCCCGGGAACAGGACGGGGAAGCTCACGATCGCGGCCTTCTCGGGCGCCTTGCGGGGCACCTTGATGACCGAGATGCCGTCGTGCGGGGGCTGGCAGTCCGGGAACGCGGCGTTGGGCGAGTAGGAGGAGACGTAGACGTACACGTCCTTCTTCTTCGGCACCAGCGTGTGGGTGTGCGAGCCGCACGCGGTCTCGACGGCGGCGACGTACTTCGGGTTGCGGATGTCGCTGATGTCGAAGATCTTCATGCCCTCCCAGGAGGACTTCTCCGTGGCCGGCTGACTGACGCTGGCACAGGAGTTGTCGCTGCGGGAGGAGTCGGTGGAGAGGAAGACGAGGTTGCCGGAGACGGAGATGTCGTTCTGGGAGCCCGGGCAGAGGACCTGGGCGACCGTCTTCGGCGCGCGCGGGTTGCTGATGTCGAAGATGCGGAAACCGTCGTAATTGCCCGCGAAGGCGTACTTGCCCTGGAAGGCCAGGTCGGAGTTGGTGCCCGCGAGCGCATCCTTGGGGATGTTCACGAGGTGCTGGATGTTGTCGCTGTGGACGATCTCGTCCACGCCGGGTATCTCGCCGCTCTGGATGGCGGACCGGGCCTCGGCCGCCTGTGCAGAGGAGACGGTGCCCTGCGCGGTGCTGTCACCCGGGTCGGGCGTGGCGGCCGCGGGGCCGGCCGCGAGCAGGCTGACCAGCAGTCCGGCCGCGGCGGTCGCCACACCCAGACCTCTGATCCGTGCGCGCGGGGTACGCGTGATGCGCGTGGTACGCAACGAAGTCACTCCGTCCTCCCTTGTATCCGTTCGTAGTTGAACGGGTGATGGACCCCGGCAGTATCGTCCTTAGCGTGCACATCTCAACAGATGGCAACACACATGTAATGAATGTTTTTGCTCGATGCCCCTGAGAAGCGTGCTAGGAACGGTGCCCGACGCTTGTCCCCCCGGTCCCTCGGAACCACCCCTGGAGGTCGCCTTGTTGAACCGCCGTATCCGTGGAGCTGTTGCCGTCGCGCTGAGCATCGCCGCGGTGTGGGCGCTGTCCGCCTGCGATTCGGCCCCGGACACGAAGGCGCCGCAGGGCCAGGGGGCTTCGGGTCCCGCGGTGGTTGCCCCCGGGAAGCCGGGCGAACCGGCGCGGAGGATATCGCCGGCCGAGGCGTCCCGGCTGCTGCCCGACGACAAGCCCAACGCGGCGGACTACACCTATGCGCAGATGATGATCGTGCACCACAGGCAGGCGCTCACGATGACCGCGCTCGCTCCGCAGCGGGCCGGGTCGGCGCAGGTCAAGAAGTTGGCGGACCGCATCACGGCGGCGCAGAAGCCGGAGATCGACGCCATGGAGGGCTGGCTGAAGAACAACGGCGGTCCGCGTGAGCAGAGCGGTCACGACCACCACACGATGCCGGGGATGGCGACCGAGGCGCAGTTGGCGCAGCTGCGGAAGGCGAAGGGCACGGCGTTCGACGATCTGTTCCTGAAGCTGATGGTCACCCACCACGAGGGCGCGGTGACGATGGCGGCCGAGGTGCTGGGCCAGGGGAACAACGTCCTCGTGGAGGAGATGGCGAACGACGTGATCGCGCAGCAGACGGCGGAGATCAACCGGATGCGCTCGATGTAGCGGAGCCCGCCCCGCGGCGGCCGGGCCTGTCGCGTGTCTCCCCTGCCGGGGCTTCCGGTGCCATGCTGGAAGCCTCTCGGCGGGAATCCCCGCGGCGGGAAGGAGTACGGCCGTGCTTCGTGTCGCTGTCGTCGGTTCCGGGCCCAGCGGGGTCTACACCGCCCAGTCGCTGGTCCAGCAGTCCGGTGTGCCCGGGGTGCGGGTCGACGTCCTGGACCGGCTGCCCTGCCCGTACGGCCTGGTCCGCTACGGCGTCGCGCCCGACCACGAGAAGATCAAGTCGCTCCAGCAGAACCTGCGGGCTGTCCTGGAGGACGAGCGGGTCGGGTTCGTCGGCAATGTCGAGGTGGGCGAGCGAGGACTGACCCCTGAGCGCCTCCTGGAGCTGTACCACGCGGTCGTGTACTGCGTGGGCGCGGCGCGGGACCGTCGGCTGGGGGTGCCGGGCGAGGACCTGGCGGGCAGCCACTCGGCGACGGACTTCGTCTCCTGGTACAGCGCGCACCCCGATGCCGCGGGCAACGGTTTCCGGCTCGACGGGCGCTCGGCGGTCGTGATCGGCGTGGGCAACGTGGCGGTGGACGTCACCCGGATCCTGGCCCGGGGCGCGGACGAACTGCGGCCCACGGACGTGCCGCAGGACGCCCTCGCCGCGCTGGAGGCCAGCCGGGTGCGCGAGGTGCACATGGTGGGGCGGCGGGGCCCCGGGCAGGCCAAGTTCACGACGAAGGAGCTACGGGAACTGGGCGGCCTGGGCGGCGCGCGGGTGAGCGTGGATCCGGCGGATCTGGCGCTGGACCCCACCTTCGCGGACTCCTCGGCGCTGCCGGCCGTGAACCGGCGGAATCTGGAGGTCGTCCGAGGGTGGGCGGCGGGCGCGGCACAGGACCCGGGCGCGGCGACACCGGACGGCGAGGCGGAGGCGGCGCGGAGCATCCGGCTGCGGTTCTTCCTGCGGCCGGTGGAGCTGCTGGGCGAGGACGGCCGGGTGGTCGCGGTCCGCTTCGAGCGCACGGAGCCGGACGGCGCCGGCGGCGTGCGGGGCACCGGGCGGTACGAGGAGATCGAGGCCCAGCTGGTCCTGCGGGCCGTCGGCTACAAGGGGGTCGCCCTGCCCGGGCTTCCCTTCGACCAGGCCCGGGGGACGGTCCCGAACGAGGCCGGCCGGGTGCTGCGGGACGGCGTGCCGTCACCGGGCGAGTACGTCGCCGGCTGGATCAAGCGTGGCCCCACGGGCGTCATCGGCACCAATCGCCCGTGTGCCAAGGAGACCGTGACGTCCCTGCTGGCCGACGCGGCGGAGCTGGCTCGGCGTCCCGTGGCGGCCGACCCGATCGCCGCACTGCGGGACCTGGGTCACGAGCCGGTGGCCTGGCGGGGCTGGCTCTCCATCGAACGCGCCGAGTCGGACCTGGGCCGCTCACTGGGCCGCGGCCGGGTGAAGATCCCGGACTGGCCGGGCCTCCGCGCGGCGGCACGGGAGGGTACGGGCGGGGAGGGCTAGCGGCACGGCCGGGAGGTGCGGCCGCGCGCGGACTGCCGAGGCGCGGGCGTCAGCAGCCCGGGCCACCCTTCGTTCGGCGGAGAGGTGGGGCCGCGCCGAGGCTGTGGGCGCCGACCGTCCGGCGACCACCCCGGAGGCGTGGGCCCGCCCAGGCCGCGGAGCCGGCCCGCGCGGGCCGCTCCGTTCCCGTGTGAACCCGTTACGCGTCGCCGTCGGCCCGTTGCCCCAGGCGCTCCGCCTGGGCCTCGGTCGCCCGCAGGACGCTGTCCAGGAGGCCGGGGAAAAGAGTGTCCAGGTCCTCGCGGCGCAGGGCGTTCAGCTTGGCGGTGCCCCGATAGATCTGCTGGATGACGCCGGCCTCGCGCAGCACGCGGAAATGGTGCGTCGTCGTCGACTTGGTCACCGGGAGGTCGAAGTAGGAGCAGCTCAACTCGGTGCCCTCGCGCGCCATGTCGCTCACGATCGTGAGCCTCACCGCGTCGGACAGCGCATGCAGCACCCCCTCCAGGCGGATCTCCTCCCGCGCGGGGTGGTCCAGGACCCGAGGGTTGGTCGCGGTCGTCACGGCGGCGGCTCCACTTCATCCGGGGTACGCGCCCATTGTACGAGAACTCTCGTAGTTTGACAGATGACGTACTACGATGAGTATCGTACGAGCATCCTTCGAGGCCCCCCGAAACGGAGTCCGTCATGAGCGTCGCCCTGTTCGAGCCCTACACCCTGCGGTCGCTGACCATCCCGAACCGGGTGTGGATGGCCCCGATGTGCCAGTACTCGGCAGAGGTGTTCGGTCCGAACGCGGGAGTCGCCAACGACTGGCACTTCGCCCACTACGCCTCCCGCGCCACCGGCGGGACCGGCCTCATCCTCGTCGAGGCGACCGCCGTCGCCCCCGAGGGCCGGATCAGCCCCGCCGACCTGGGCATCTGGAACGACGCCCAGGTCGAGGCGCTCCGGCGCGTCTCCGCGTTCCTCAAGGAGCACGGCACCGTCCCCGGCATCCAGATCGGACACGCGGGCCGCAAGGCGTCCACCAAGCGCCCCTGGAACGGCCGCGGTCCGGTCGGCACCGACGACCACGGCTGGCAGCCGGTCGCGCCGAGCCCCGTCGAGTTCGCCGAGGGCCACCCCGTCCCGACCGAGCTGACGACGGAGCAGATCGCCGAGATCACCGGACAGTTCGCCGACGCGGCCCGCCGCGCCCTGGCGGCCGGCTTCGAGGTGCTCGAAGTGCACGGCGCCCACGGCTACCTCATCGGCGAGTTCCTCTCCCCGCACAGCAACCACCGCACCGACGCCTACGGCGGCTCCTTCGAGAACCGCACCCGGCTGGCCCTCGAAGTCGTCGACGCCGTACGGGCGGTGTGGCCCGAGGAGCTCCCGCTCTTCTTCCGGATCTCGGCGACCGACTGGCTGGAGGACCAGGGGTGGACCCCGGACGAGACCGTCCGCTTCGCGCGCCTGCTGCGGGAGCACGGCGTCGACCTGCTCGACGTCTCCAGCGGCGGCAACGGCGGCCCCGCCCGGATCCCGGTCGGCCCCGGATACCAGGTGCCCTTCGCCGCCCGGGTGAAGGCGGAGACCGATCTGCCCGTGGCCGCGGTGGGGCTGATCACGGAGATCGACCAGGCGGAGAAGATCGTCGCCAACGGTGAGGCCGACGCCGTCCTGCTCGGGCGCGAACTGCTCCGCGACGCCTCGTGGGCCCGCCGGGCGGCGCGCGAGCTGGGCGCCGAGACCCATGCGCCGAGCCAGTACGCCTGGGCGATCTGAGCCCCCGCTCCTCCGCGCGGAACCCGCACGCCGCGATTCCGCGCTCCAGGCTCTCCCCAGGTTGACGCGGAACACGCCCGTGACCTGGGGAGACGCCCGTTCCGGGAGCCGCTGTCAGTAGCCGGGTGCAGACTGGCCCCTATCCGCGACAACGGCGTCCTGGAGGTGTCGGCCATGCCCGACGTAGTACTGACCGTAGGCACCCGCAAGGGTCTGTTCATCGGCCGAAGGCGCGACGGCCGGTGGGAGTTCGACGCACCCCACTTCAACGCGCAGGCGATCTACTCGGTCGCCATCGACAGCCGGCGCTCCACCCCGCGGCTCCTCGTCGGCGGCGACAGCTCCCACTGGGGCCCGTCCGTCTTCCGCTCCGACGACCTCGGCGCCAGTTGGACCGAGCCGCCGAAGCCTGCGGTCAAGTTCCCCAAGGACACCGGGGCTTCACTGGAGCGGGTCTGGCAGCTGCATCCCGCGCCCGCGCACTCCCCGGACGTCGTCTACGCGGGCACGGAGCCCGCCGCCCTGTTCAGATCGGAGGACGGCGGCACGTCGTTCGAGCTGGTCCGCCCGCTGTGGGAGCACCCGACCCGATCGCGGTGGGTGCCCGGCGGAGGCGGCGAGGCCGTGCACACGATCGTGACCGATCCACGCGATCCGGAGGCGGTGACGGTCGCGGTGTCGACGGCCGGCGTGTTCCGCTCCCGCGACGGCGGGGCGAGCTGGAACCCCTCCAACCAGGGGGTGTCCGCCGTCTTCCTGCCCGATCCGGACCCGGAGTTCGGCCAGTGCGTGCACAAGATCGCGCAGGACGCGGGGGACCGGGACCGGCTCTATCTGCAGAACCACTGGGGTGTGTACCGCAGTGACGACGCGGGCGGGAAGTGGACCGACATCGGCGCCGGCCTCCCCTCCGACTTCGGCTTCACGGTCGCCGCGCACCCCCATCGGCCCGACGTGGCCTATGTGTTCCCCATCAACGCCGACGAGGACCGGGTGCCGGCCGGACACCGTTGCCGTGTCTACCGTACGAGTGATGCCGGGGCCAGCTGGGACGCGCTGACGGCCGGGCTGCCGGAGGGCGACCACTACGGCACGGTCCTGCGCGACGCGATGTGCACCGACGACGGCGATCCGGCCGGCGTCTACTTCGGCAACCGCAACGGCGAGGTGTACGCCAGCGCGGACGACGGTGACAGCTGGCAGCTGCTCGCCGAGCACCTGCCGGACGTGCTCTGCGTGCGTGCGGCGGTGATCGGGTGAGCCCCGTGGCGCTGCGCCAGTAGAGTGACGCACGTGGCAGCACGACCGTTGAATGAGATCGTCGAACCGGGGTGGGCGCATGCGCTCGCGCCCGTGGCCGAACGCATCGCCGCTATGGGCGACTTCCTGCGTCAGGAGATCGCCGCAGGGCGGACCTACCTGCCCGCGGGAGCGAACGTCCTACGGGCGTTCCAGCAGCCCTTCGACGAGGTGAGGGTCCTGATCGTCGGCCAGGACCCGTACCCGACGCCGGGGCATGCGGTGGGCCTGAGCTTCTCCGTGGCACCGGAGGTGAGCCCCGTGCCGCCGAGCCTGGACAACATCTTCCGGGAGATGCACACCGACCTGGGCCTGCCCCGGCCGTCGAACGGCGATCTGACGCCCTGGACACGCCAGGGTGTGCTGCTGCTCAACAGGGCGCTCACCACCGCGCCCCGCAAGCCCGGCGCCCACCGTGACAAGGGGTGGGAGGCCGTCACCGAGCAGGCCATCCGGGCGCTGGCCGCCCGCGGGAAGCCACTGGTGTCCGTGCTGTGGGGCCGTGACGCGCGCAATCTGCGTCCGCTGCTGGGCAATCTGCCGGCGATCGAGTCCTCGCACCCCTCCCCGATGTCGGCAGACCGCGGGTTCTTCGGTTCGCGGCCGTTCAGCCGCACCAACGAACTTCTTCTGCGCCAAGGGGCGCAGGAGGTGGACTGGCGGCTGCCGTGACGGACGCGGGCTGGGTCGTCGGGGTCGACTCGGGGGGCTCGGGGCTGCGGATCGCCCTCGCCCGGGCGTACGACGCCCGCCCCGTGGAGACCGTGACGTCCGGCGAGCCGGTGCGGACCGGTCCCGGCGGGATCGAGGCGGCCCATCTCCTCGCGCAAGTGCTGCCCGCCGTCGAGGCGATGCTGGGCCGCGCCGGTGCGGCGGACGTGTCCGCTCTGGCGGTCGGGGCCGCCGGCATGGCGACGCTCGGCGACGAGCTGCGTGCCGTGCTGCCCGGCGCCCTGGACCGGGCGCTGGGCGTACGACGCCTGGCGCTGGCCGCCGACGCCGTCACCGCGTACGCGGGGGCTCTCGGACAGCGGCCCGGTGCGGTGGTGGCGGGCGGCACGGGCCTGATCGCGCTCGGCACGGATCTCACGTCCTGGCGCCGCGCCGACGGCTGGGGTCATCTGCTCGGCGACTGCGGCAGCGGTGCCTGGATCGGCCGGGCCGGTCTCGAGGCGGCGATGCGGGCCTTCGACGGGCGCCGGGGTGGTTCGCCGGCGCTGCTCGCCCGTGCCGAGGCGCGGTTCGGTCCCGCCACCGGGCTGCCGGGAGCGCTCTATCCACGGACCGACCGGCCCGCCGTGCTGGCCTCCTTCGCCCCCGAGGTGGCACACTGCGCCACGGTCGGCGACGAGGTGTCGACGGGGATCCTGCGGCGGGCCGCCGCGCATGTGGCCGAGGCCGCGGCCGCCGTGTGCCCGGTCACGGGAGCGTCCGAAGTGGCCCTGACGGGGGGCCTGTTCAAGATGGGCGACCCTCTCCTCGTACCGCTGCGCGCGCAGCTGGCGGAACAATTGCCGCATGCCCGCCCTACGTCGGCTGCCGGGGATCCGCTCGCCGGGTCGCTCGCCATCGCCGGTTGGCTGGCCACGGACACGCTGCGGCTGCCCACGGAGCCTCAGTTGCTGCAATTGGCCCGGTAAACGACGGTTCGGACAAAGAGGGGCAGATAACGCGCTGCTGCACCTCAGTGCCCTGCGCGGCGGACGAAACCAGTAACATGCGGCGCCATGAGCTCCCCCACTGGGCCTGCTTCCGGCCTGCCTGTACGAATGCCGCGACCCCGCCAGCCCGGACGGCACCGTCGCCCCGAACCCGTGGCGGCGCCCGAGGGTGCTCCCGCACTCGTTCTCGCCGTCCCCGGCGTGCCGTCGGCCGCCATACGCTCGCTGGCCGAAGAGGTCGTGAGCATCGCCCGTTCCGAGCTGCCCGGCCTGGAGGCCGTGATCGGCTACCTGGACGGTGACGACGCGGAGTACCCGACTCTCGGAACCGTGCTGACGCGGGCCGAGACGCTGCGCACCGAGCGGTACCAGCTGGCCCTGGCCGCCGGCCGCGAGGCCAGCGCCCCCGAGGGCCCGGCCGCGGTCGTGGTGCCGCTGCTCGCCGGCCCGGACAGCGCCCTGATGCGCCGGATCCGCCAGGCCGTGATGGACAGCGGCAACGTCGCCGAGCTGACGGACGTCCTCGGACCGCACCCGCTGCTCGCCGAGGCCCTGCACGTGCGCCTCTCGGAGGCCGGTCTGGCCCGCGCCGACCGCGCCCGGCTCTTCACGGTGGCCACGGCCGCCGACGGCATCGTCCTGGCCACGGTCGGCGGCGAGGAGGCCGTGCAGGCCGCCGGCATCACCGGCATGCTGCTGGCCGCCCGGCTGGCCGTCCCGGTCATGGCCGCCGCGCTGGACCAGGAGGGCTCGATCACCGCGATCGCCGAGCAGCTGCGCGGCTCCGGTTCGGTGCAGCTGGCGCTCGCCCCGTACCTGATCGGTCCCGAGCTGGCCGACGGCCTGCTCGACGCGGCCGCCAAGGAGGCGGGCTGCGCCGCCGCCGAGCCGCTGGGCGCCTACCCGGCGATCGGCAAGCTGGTGCTCTCGCAGTACACCGCCGCGCTGGGCATCGCCCCGCAGCAGCAGGGTGCCCCGGCCGTCTGATCGGTCCATGGCATACGGGAGGGCCCGCACCGGATACGTCCGGCGCGGGCCCTCCGTACGCCGGGGTCCGCGGGTTCAGCCGAAGACCACGCAGGAGGCGGACGGAGCCTCGACCGCGCCCGCGCGGCGCGGGATGCCGCTCTCCGCGTCGATGTCGAACCAGGTCACGTCGCCGGAGTGCTCGTTGGCCGCGTAGAGCCGCCGCCCTGAGGGATCGAGGGCCAGGTCGCGGGGCCAGCGCCCGCCGCAGGGCACGGAGGCGACCAGGGCGGCCTTCTCGCCGGTCCCGTCGAGAGCCAGGACGGCGATGGTGTCGTCCCCCCGCACGGCGGCCCACAGGAATCTGCCGTCGGGGGCGACGACCACCGAGGAGGGGTGGCTCGACCCCGTGGCACCCTCCGGCAGCACGGACGTCTCCGCGACCGGTTCGAGGGCCCCGGCCGCCGCGTCCCAGCGGCAGACCGTGAGGGTGGGCTCCAGCTCGTTCAGCACGTAGGCGTGGCCGCCGGCCGGGTGGAAGGCCAGGTGACGCGGGCCCGTGCCGGGGCGCAGGGCGGTCGCGCCGTGCGGCCGCAGGGCCCCGGAGGCGGGATCGAGACCGTAGATCCGTACGGAGTCCGTGCCCAGGTCCACCGCGGTCGCCCAGGACCCGCCGGGGGCGGGCAGGACCTGGTGGGCGTGCGGGCCGCGCTGGCGCTCGGCGACCGGTCCGGAGCCCTCGTGCCGGGCGACGTCGGTGGCGGAGCCGAGCGCGCCGTCCGGGCCGATGGGAAGGGCGGTGACGCTGCCGGAGCCGTAGTTGGCCGTGAGGACATGGCCCGCGGCGACGGCGAGGTGGGTGGGTCCGGAGCCCTGTACGGCCACGGGAGCGCCGAGCGGCCGGGGGACGGCTCCGGTCACGTCGAAGGCGGCCGCGGCGCCCTCATCGGCCTCCGAGACCGCGTACAGGACCGTGCCCGCGAGGGCGAGGAAGGACGGGTCCGCCAGAGCCGCGGTCTCGGCGGTGACGGTCAGGGCGCCGGTGGAGGCGTCCACGTCGGCGGTGAGGATGCCGCGGCCGCCGGCCGACGTGAACGATCCGATGAAGGCCCGTACCGGTTCCCGCGCGTCTGTGCCGCTCATGGCGTCTCCCCTCTCCGCCGGGCGGTCACGACCGACCGCCCGCGTCGTCGGGGCCGACGTTAGCAGGCGGTCTAGACCAACTTGGATCAAGTGGCCGGAAGGGTCCGTTCCTCAGGCCGCCGGGACGAGGGGGGCGCTCGGGGAGGTGCGCAGCGGCGCAGCCAGGTCGACCAGCGCACGCTCCAGGCCGTACAGGTGGCCGAGGGCCACCTCGGCGCCCGGGTGGTGCGGGGGCAGGGCGTCGCCCGCGACGGAGGCTGAGCGCGCGGGCCTCGTCGGCGGAACGAGGGCGTGGACGGCCGCCTCGACCCGCCAGGACGCGGCGGCGAGCCGGGCGTCGTGGGAGGCGTCGGGGTCGGCGGCGACCGCGGCGAGACCGCGGATCTCCCGGGCGCAGTCGTCGAGCAGGGCGAGGACGCGGCGGGCGCGGGCCTTGCGGGCCCGCAGCGGGCTCAGCGGGTGGACCAGCGGCGCCAGCGAGAGCCGCACCCGGCCGAGCAGGACCTCCAGGTCGGCGGCGAGCGGCGCGGGGTCGGCGTCCGGGTCGCCGGCGAGCCTTCGTGCCGCGACGGTGGTGCAGTCGTGCACACAGGTGACGGCTCGCTCGATCCAGGCGTTGGTGGCGGCGTGGGTGGTCACCGGCAGCAGGGCGACACCGATCGCCGCGCCGAGCGCGCCGACCGCGGTCTCCTCGAAGCGGAGCAGCAGCAGCCCGGGGTGCAGGACGCCGAGCAGTCCGTACAGCAGCCCGGCCATGACGGTCACGAAGAACATCATCCAGCTGTACGAGAGCGGGGCGGTGTAGAAGATCCCGAAGACGCACACGGCGACCAGGAGGGCGGTCGGGGCGGGCGCGCCGGCGAGCGGGATCGCGATCAGGAGTCCGGCGGCGATGCCGGTCACGGTGCCGACGACCCGGCGGAAGCCGCGGACGAGGGTCTCGCCGCGCGAGGCGGTGTTGACGAAGATCCACCACGCGGTGCCGACGGCCCAGTACCAGCGTTCGTGGGAGATGAACTGACCGGCGGCGAGCGCGACGGCGCAGGCGGCGGTGGCCTGGAACGCCTGCCGGGTGGTGACCCGGTGGAGGCCGCGGCCGGGCAGCGGGGCGGGTGCGGCGGGCGGCGGGACACGCCGCTCGATGCACCAGGCGACGAAGCGGACCGTGCCCGAGACGACGACGGCGAGCGCCACCGCCGCGTACAGCTCCGGCAGCTGCGCGGGCAGCGCGTGGAGGAACTGGGTGACGAAGAACATCATGAACGCGAAGATGCCGAGCGCGTGTCCGCGCGGGCCCCAGCGGCGGGCGTACACGCCCGCGAAGACGACGAGCAGCCAGGACGCGTCACGCAGCAGCGGGGCGCCGTGCAGGGCGGTCGCGAGGGCGAGGACCGGGAAGCCGGCCGCCGGCAGCAGGGCCGTGGTGGTCAGCTGCCGCCGCACGGTCGGGTCGCCGACGGTGAAGAGCACGAGCAGCGCGGCGAGACCGCCGGTGATCGAGGCGGTGAGGGAGAGTCCGGCGAGCTCGGCCGCGGCGACGGAGAGTCCGACGCCGAGGACGGCGCGCGAGGAGACCCTCAGCCGGACCCGGCCCGGGTCGGGTGCCACGAACACGAGTCGGACGAGCCGACGCCCGGCCGCCCGGAGCTGCTTCACGGCGGTTGTTCCGCGCTCGCTGCCGTACACACACCCTCTTCGCATGATCTCGTGTCCCGGCCTGCTTGTGGCGGCCCCTGGACATGGGAAAGGCGCCGCGGGTCGGTTCCCGGCCTCGTCGCCGGTCCGGCGCATGCGCGGCGCCATCTCTTCGTACTCTTCTCAGAGGAAAGCACCTGGTCACCCGATGGCTCAACTCAACCGGCCGGAGGTGTGCCGTTGGTACAGTCGTCGCGGGTAGAACTCGGCCAGAAGGAGGCCAACGGACCATGGCGGTGGACGAGCTCGACACACGCGTCCTGCGGCTGCTGATCGAGCAGCCGCGCACCAGCGTGCGCGAGTACGCGCGGATCCTGGGGGTGGCCCGGGGCACGGTGCAGGCCCGGATCGACAGGTTGGAGCGGGACGGGGTGATCACCGGCACCGGTCCGGTGCTCTCCCCCGCGGCGCTCGGCCACCCGGTGCTCGCGTTCGTGCACATCGAGGTCACGCAGGGGCATCTGGACGAGGTCGGCGACGCGCTCGCCGCCGTGCCGGAGATCGTCGAGGCGTTCTCGATCACGGGCGGCGGGGACCTGCTGACGCGGGTGGTGGCCCGGGACAACGGCCATCTCGAGGATGTGATCCAGCGGCTGATCCAGCTGCCGGGCGTGGTGCGCACCCGTACGGAGATGGCGCTGCGCGAGCGCGTTCCGCACCGGCTGCTGCCCCTGGTGGAGGCGATGGGGCGGGCGTCGGGCCGGGGCGCCTGATCCGGGGTTGAGATGCTGGGACGCATGAGCACACCGCGCCCTTCGGTCATCTTCGATCTCGACGGAACGCTGGTGGACAGCGAACCGAACTACTTCGAGGCCACCCGGCGGACGCTGGGCGCGTTCGCGGGGGACACGGACTTCGACTGGGAGCGGCACACGCGCTTCATCGGGATCGGGACGCGGGAGACGCTGGAGATCCTCGGGGAGCGGTACGGGATCGAGGCGCCCGTCGACGAGCTGCTCGCCGCCACCAACCGGGACTACCTGGAGCTGGCGCGGGCGTCGACCCCGGTCTATCCGCAGATGCGGGCCCTCGTGGAGCGCCTGTACGCGGAGGGGGTTCCGATGGCGGTGGCGTCCGGCTCGTCGCTCGCGGCGATCGAGGCGGTCCTCGGCGGGACGGGGCTCGACGCGTTGCTGACCACCCTGGTCTCCGCGGAGGAGGTGGAGCGCGGCAAGCCGGAGCCGGACGTCTTCCTGGAGGCGGCGCGCCGGCTCGGGGCGGAGCCGGCACGGTGCGTGGTGTTCGAGGACGCGGCCCCGGGCGCCGAGGCGGCGCGGGCGGCGGGGATGCGGTGCGTGGCACTGCCGTACGTGGCGGCGACGGTGGACGACCCGGCGTTCCGCGCGGCCGATCTGGTGTTCCGTGGCGGACAGGCGGAGTTCACCGCCGAGGCGGCACTGGCCTGGCTCGACGGTCTGGCATAGGGCTCCCGGCCGCCGCTCCGCCCCGACGCCGGACGGGAGGAAAACCGCGCGCCGTGCGGCGTGTTCGTGTGTCAGGGTACGGACGCCCCGTCCCGACGCGCCGAGGAGCACGTATGTCCCTACCGCCCCGACTGATCCCGCTGCTCGACCAGTTCGACTTCGCGCGGCTCAGGCTCCGGCAGCGCATGGCGGGGCCGTTCGTGGACAGCGGCAACGGCACGGACGTGGGGGTCGAGGCGCTCACCGACGAGGAGTACCTCTGGGAGCCGGTGCCGGGCTGCTGGTCGGTCCGTCGCCGCGCCGAAGGGCCGGGCCCCCGGGCGACCGTCCTGACCGGCGTGGGCGACTGGGGGCGCGACACCAGCCCGCCTCCGCACCCCACTCCCCCGCCGTTCACCACCATCGCCTGGCGGCTGAGCCATCTGAGCGAGCTCATGGCGCTGCGCGCGGACCACACCGACGGCACCCACAGTCTGACCCGTGACGACTACCTGATCAGCGGCGATGTCGCCGCGGCGATCGATGCCTTCGACGCCGGGGCGGAAGCCTGGCGCAAGGCCCTGCTCTCCGTCGACGACGAGGCACTCGACACGGTGGGCCTCAGCACCTACCCGCACGGCAGCGATCCCGAGGACCCTTTCCTGGAGATCGTCTGGTGGGTCAACCAGGAACTGCTGCACCACGGAGCCGAGATCGCGCTCCTGCGGGACCTGTACCGGGAACGCGCCGCCTGGAGTATGTCTCCTTGACGGGTCGGCTGACGGGCTGCGTCCGTCCGGTCAGTGATCACTGCTGCGACGTGGCACCGGATCGAGCCGTGAGCCTTCCGCCTGCTGCTCCGGTCGAGCGTCGCGGACCGGAGGGACAGGCCGGCGTCACGAGGGCTGGGCCCCGAGGCCGTCGAGGATGAGGTTGAGGCCGAAGTCCAGGGCGGGCCTGACATTGCCGTCGTCCTCCAGCGTGCCTGAGGTCGTCAGAGACGCGAGGGTGGGGAACCGGTCGGACTGGACGACCTCCGCGAGAAGGTTCCCGTAGTCGGATCCGGACGGGAGGATCTCGGTGGCGATCCGAGCCAGGTCGCGGACGGCGCTGGAGACGAACATGGCGGTGGCGACCAGGTTTTCGGCGGCGAGGCCCGACTGCGCCAGAGGGCGCAGAAGGGCCTCGAACCAGGCCAGCTCGTTCGGGCCGGTCGGCGCTCCGGTGGTTGCCACCCGCAGCGTCCAGGGATGAGCGAGGTAGAAGTCCCAGGCCGCGTCGGCCCAGTTCAGAATCTCGGCGCGCCACTCCTTGCCCGACTCGGCCGGGGGGCTGCCCTGCGCGCGGTCGACCATCAGGGCGACCAGCTGCTCCTTCCCGGGGACGTGCCGGTACAGGGCCATCGCGGTGTAGCCGAGTTCGCCGGCGACCCGCTGCATCGACACCGCACCCAGCCCCTCGGCGTCGGCCAGCGCGATGGCGGCCTCGACTATGCCGTCGACGCTGAGGGAGGACCGAGCGCTCTTCTTCGTCTCCCAGAGGAGTCGGAAGGTGGCCGCCGCGCTCTTGTCCACTGACACTGCTACCGCCGATTCTCCGAGGTCGATCCCGGTTGCCCAGCATAGTGGCGGGCTTTTCGGTGTCGGAGCAGCGCGATGCCGACCGAGAGGACCCAGTAGGCATAGAGGCTGGCGATGGTCGCTGTGGTGCCCCAGCCGTTGGCGCTGAAGAATTGTCCCGTGTCGTTGCCGAAGTACAGCGACGGGACGAACGCGATATTGATCAGGGCGATGACGTACGCCGATCGGGCGACCCACCGCGACAGCAGCCCTGAGCGCACCACGGCATACCCGGCGGCCGTCAGGAACACCGCTGTGAGGATGCGCCCGATCGAGCCGTACAGCAGGTACGAGCCCGCAGCGGTGATGGTCGGATCGACCGGCGCCTCGGCGGCTATGACTTCCCCCGCCTGCTGGGAGTGCGCGACGAAGGTGACGACGATGTAGGCGAGCGCCGCACCGTAGGCGAGGTCCGCGACCCAGCCACAGGCAGGTTCCGCCTGGCGGATGAGCTCACGAAGCCCGGTGGCGAAGCCCAGAAGCAGCACGAGGACGACGAGGCTGAGCATGATGCGGGTCAGCACATTGGAGTCGGGCGGCACCCCGTCATGAACGAAGTAGAGCGGCACTTCGATGACCTGCAGGAACGTGAACGCCGCGCCTGTGACTGCGGTGAACCCGCGCAGCGAAAGGCCGTCGATACGTAATGTTGTGTACGACATAAGCAAGAGTATATGCCGTACACCTCTGGCCCGTGGACGGCATGCGTACGGCCGCCAACTTCGTCACGATGGCGACGCATCCCCACCCGTGGGATCATTTGTATGAACCGACAACAGCCATGACGAAGACAGTCAAGAGGGCGAAATGTCTGCCATCAAGGAATCCATCGACATTTCCCGCAGCCCTGAGGAGGTCTTCACCTACGTGACCGACCCGACCCATCTGCCCGACTGGCAGGAGAGCGCCGTCTCGGTCCGTCTCCTGGGCTCCGGGCCCGTCGCCGTCGGCTCGAAGGTCGCCGTGACGCGCCGGATGGGGCGCCGTTCGATGGTCAGCATCATGCAGGTCATCGAGCTGGACCCACCGACGAGTTGGCATATCCACGGCATCGACGGACCGGTGCGCGGCGACGTCCAGGGCAGGATCGAGCCCATCGACGACGGCGAACACTCACGGGTGACGATCGCCCTCGACTTCGAGGGCCACGGCATCGGCAAGGCGCTGGTCCCGCTGGTCGTACGCCCGCACGTACGCAAGGAGATGCCCCGCAACGAGCAGACCCTCAAGGGCATTCTGGAGGCGGGAGCGGCTCGCTGATCATCCCGCGCGCATGCCGAGGAGTTCGGGCAGCTCCGGCAGGTCGGCGAAGGAGTCCAGCACGTGGTCCGGTTCGCCGTCCGCGGCCTCCTGTGTCTCGGGGAGGTACTTGCCGGTCCGGACCAGCACGCCGTTGATGCCGCATCGCTGGGCCGCGAGGACGTCGGACTCGATGTCGTCCCCCACCATGAGCGTCTCGCCCGCGTCGACGCCGAGGCGGGCGAGAGCGGTGGCGAAGAAGGTGGGCGAGGGTTTGCCGGTGATCTCCGCCTCGACGCCCGCGGCTCGCTCCAGCCCCAGGAGGAACGCTCCCGTGTCGAGGTCGAGCCCGTCGGCGGTACGCCAGTACAGGTTGCGGTGCATCGCCACGAGCAGCGCGCCGTCGCGTACGTGACGGAAGACGCGGTTGAGGGAGGCGTAGCCGAACGCGTCGCCCGCGCCACCGAGGACGACCACGTCGGGCGCCGGGCCGTCGGCGTCGACGAGCGTCAGGCCGCCGAGGTCGTCGGCGACGTCCCCGGTGTTGACCAGCAGCACGCGCGCCCCCGGATGGTGCTCGCGCAGATGGGCGGCGGTGGCGGCCGGCGCGGTGAGGATGTCGTCGACACCGACGGGAAAGCCCTCCCCCGCCAACCTCGCGGCCACGGATGCCCGGGTCCGCGAGGTGGTGTTGGTGACGAGCGCGAGCGGGACGTCGCCGGCGCGCAGCCGCTCCATGGCGGCGACGGCGCCTGGCAGCGCCTTCCAGGAGACGGTGAGCACGCCGTCGATGTCGATCAGTGCCGCTCGGATACGTGGCATGGGGAGGAGCCTCCACACATGCAGTCCCCGGTAGTCCGTCTCCGCACTCGGGCATCTCAGCCGTCGCTGATCGCCCTGAGATCCGGGAGGATCTGCCGGGGGCCTGGCCAGAGCCAGCGAGTGGGTCACGCGGGTCGGCGAACGTCTTCGCCGACGGGTGCGGCTCGCTCTGGTTTTCTGGTGTATTAGGGATTTTCCTCCTTATTTCCCCCTCGTCAAGACCCCCAGGCCTCGAACTCGTAGATCCGTGCGGCGGGATCGGTGGTCTGGGTGGGCCTGGTGATCTCCAGACGTACGTAGCGTGCCGCGGCGGCCACGGGGTGTGTGGTGGTGGCCGCCGTGTTGCCGGTGACGGTCGCCGCCGTGGTCCACGGGTCGGCGGTCGAGGCCCGGACCTTGAGGGTGAAGTCCCGGGTGTTCCAGGACGCGCTCTCGCCGCCGGAGGCCGCGTGCTTCAGCGTGAGGCGGTCCACCGAACGGACCGAACCGAGGTCGATCTCCAGCCACTTGGCGGTCGTGGTGGTGCACCACTTGTCGCCGTTGCCGCCGGAGACCGTGCCGTTGACGGCCTTGGCGGGTGTCTCGGTGCCGTTGCACTGGCCGGAGGCGGTCGCGGGGCGGTTCAGCGCGAGGTTGGACTCGGTCGTGCCGGACCAGCCGACGGTGGTGGTGGCGGCCGGCGAGCGGCCGTACTCGGTGGAGACGGCCTCGACGTCGAGCGTCGTGGTGGTCTCCGTGCCGGCTCGGTCGAGCTGCGGGACGAAGAGCGCGTCGTTGGGGGTGGCGCCGAGGAACGTACGGGTGCCGTCGGTGTTGCGACGGAACACCTCGTAGTGGTGCACGGAGCCCGCGGCCGAGGCCGTCCAGGACAGGCGCAGCGACTTGCGCGTGGGGCTCACGTCGGTGGTGCCGAGGACGGTGACCGCGGTCGGTGCGGCCGCCGTGTCCACGGCCCCGTCGTAGAGGGCGATCTGCCCGACCTTCACGTCGTACGAGGCGACGGACCCGGCGGCCTGCAGACCGATCTGGGCGACGGTCCGGCCGACGTGGGCGGACAGGTCGAGGGTCTTGCGCTCCCATCCGGTGGTGGCGTTGGAGCCGAGGTCGAGGGTGGTGAAGGTGGTCGGCGCGTCGGTGAAGGAGATCGCGGCCTTGAGACGGGTGGGTCCCGCGCCCGGGGTCTTCACGACGACGGACAGCTTGGTGTCGGCGGCGACCGGCAGCTTCGTCTGGTAGAGCCGGACGGTGTTCACGGCGTCGAGGGTGCCCGTCAGACGCAGCGAGGAGCCGCCCTCGTAGGCGTCGGTGAAGTCGATCGACGGGGTGAGCTTGGAGCCGGTGGAACCGACCAGCCAGCGGTAGGTCGGGGGGATGTCCTGGAGCGAGAGGTTGTTCCAGCCGGTCGACGCCACCCGTACGCCGTCGGAGTGGAAGAAGTCGCCCTGGCCCGCGCCGAACGAGGTGACGAAGGGCTTGTCGGTGACGGGTGAGGACTCGGGGACGTAGTGCGCGAGTCCCTTCCATGCCGACGTGGTCGTCGTGTCGGAGGGGTCGCCGTTGGCGCCGTCCCAGTAACGCGCCTCCCTGGCATGGGAGTCGGCACGGTTCGCCGACGAGGTGAAGGTCCACTCGGGCCGGTAGATGCCGAGGGAGGTGACGTGCGGCTGCCCGGCGGGGAAGACCGAGGCCCAGGGGACGGAGGTGCCGGAGCCGTTCGCCTCGGTGTCGATGCCGGAGTACAGCTCGTACTCGCTGCGACCCAGGCTCCGGGCGAGAGTGCGGGAGGAGCTCAGTCCCGAAGCGCTCCAGCCGAAGTCGAGGAACATCGAGTCGGAGGTCCGCAGCGAACCCTCCTGAAGGAAGGAGTCGTTGGCGGAGGTGAGCGAGTCCTGCCAGCTCACCGCCCCGGACTCGGTCATCGCGTCGTACCACATGAATTCGACCGGACCGAGGGAGCGGGCGTAGCGCATCTCGTTGCGCAGCTCGGTCGCGAGGGCCGCGTCGCCGCCCGCGGTCTCCTGGTTGATGAACCAGCCGTCGAAGCCGTAGTACTGCGCGACCTGCGCCAGCTTGTCCGCGACGGGGTAGGTGGATCCGGTCTTCTTCGCGAAGTCGCGTACCCACTGGATCTGGCCGCCGTAGGCGGTGGGCGGAAAGAAGACGGTGCCGTAGACCTTCACGCCGTTGCGGTGGGCGGCGTCGATGACGGTCGCGTTGGGGGCGAGGATCAGGCCCTCGCCGGCGGAGCCGCCCCAGAAGACCAGCTTGTCGATGTACTGCCAGTGGCCGAAGGCGTAGTAGTGCGGGTCGGTGGAGCCCTGGGAGGGGTTGTTCGAGGTGGGGCCGAAGGAGACCAGGGACGCGATCTTCCCTTCGCCGGAACGGGCGTTGGCGTTGGCCTTGAGCGCGGGGTCGGAGACGCGCGGCCGCAGGGGAACGCCGGAGCGGTTGAACCGCGCGTCGGGGTCGGTGGCCGGATCCCAGTCCAGGAGGGTGTTCGGGTGCCAGTACGAGGCGTAGGGCTGATCGCCCGCCGCCTGTGCCCGTACGGGGCTCTCGGCGGCGGCGCTCGCCGCGCTCGCGGCGGGAGTGAGGGGTGCGAAGCCGAGGAGGGCGGCGAAGAGCGCCGTGATCGGCAGAAGGGGCAGGTGTCGTCTCATCCGATACTCCGGTCCAGCGAAGGGTGGGGGTGCTGGGCGTACAGGAGGTACTGGTGGTGCGGATGACGCGTGACGGGTGGCGCGTGGGGCTCGGGCGTACGGAGCCGGACGCACGGCGCCGGGCGCGCTGTGCCCGGCGTGCTGTGCGGGCCGACCCGGCCCGGGACGTGCGGGGCCGGGCCGGCCGATGGCGTGGGGGCGATGTCCACGTGTGGTGCCACCGGCCCGTCTCGCCCCGGGAGGCTAAACGGCTTTAGTTCGCCGGGTCAAGAGCCGGTGGCGCGGTGCTCTCACGGACCGTCAGTCGCGGCGTCGGGTTCTTGACGTCCCGCGCCGCCGCCGGGTCGTCGACGAGGGCGAGCAGTTCCGTCGCGACCTGCTCGCCGAGGGCGAAGGTGTCGCGGGAGAGCGCGGTCAGGGCGGGGTGGACGATACGGGCGAGCGCGGAGTCGTCGAAGGAGACGATCGACAGTTCGCCGGGGACGGCCACGCCCATCTCGGCGGCCACGCCGAGCCCGGCGACCGCCATCACATCGCTGTCGTAGATGATCGCCGTCGGCCGCTGGGGCCGGGCGAGGAGCGCCCGGGTGGCGGCGGCGCCCTCCGCGTCGCTGAAGTCGGTGGGCAGCGACACCGCCTCGGTCAGACCGAGGCGCCGGGCACTGTCCCGTACGGCCCGGATGCGGCGCTGGGTGTGCTGGAAGGCCGGCAGACCGGCCAGATGCGCGATCCGACGGTGGCCGAGGGCCGCGAGGTAGTCGACGATCGACACCATCGCCTCGCGGTCGTCCGCCCAGACGCTGGGCAGGCTGCCGTGCCGGCCGGGACCGCCGATGACGGTCGTGGGGACACCGAGCTCCTCCAGGACGGGGATCCGGGGGTCGCGGACCTGGAGGTCGACCAGGACGAAGCCGTCCACCCGGTGCTCGGAGGTCCAGCGCCGGTAGACCTCGATCTCGGCCGCAGTGTCCTCGACGACCAGCAGGTTCAGCGCCGTGCCGCAGACCGAGAGTCCGGCCTGCAGTCCGCTCAGCAGATGGCCGAAGAACGGCTCCAGGCCGATGGTGCGGGCCGGCCGGGCGAGGACGAGGCCGACGGCGCCGGCCCGCGCCCCGCCGAGGGCGCGCGCGGCGCTGTGGGGCCGCCAGTTCATCTCCTCGGCCACCCGCAGGATGCGCTCCCGGGTCACCTCGCTCACTCCGGGCCTGCCGTTGAGCGCGAAGGACACCGCACCCTTGGACACCCCGGCCCGGCGGGCGATGTCGGCGATCGTCGGTCTGGCCACGCGGCGCCCCTTCGGTCCTCGCGCACTGTCTTGACAGCGGAGTGTAGCCGGAGCATAGTCCCCCATCGCTAGATCGGTTTAGTAACTCTGCATCCTCCGCCAGAACAGACCGGGAGACCTCTCACATGCGAACAAGCCACTGGGTGCGGGCGGCCGTTGCCGCGGTCGCCGCGGCCACGCTCGCCGGCTGCGGCCTCGGCGACCCGAACGGCTCCGACGACGCGGGCGCGGCGGCCGGCGGCGAGGTGAAGGGCAAGGTCTCGCTCCAGACCTGGGCCCTGAAGCCGAAGTTCACCGCGTACATGGAGGGCGTGATCGACGCCTTCGAGAAGAAGAACCCGGGCGTGGAGGTCGAATGGCTCGACCAGCCCGGCGAGGGCTACTCGGAGAAGGTGCTCAGCCAGGCGGCCGGCGGCACCCTCCCCGACGTGGTCAATCTGCCGCCGGACTTCGCTCTGCCGCTGGTGAAGCAGTCGATGCTGCTGGACGTGGCGAAGGCCGACCCGAAGCTGGACGCCGACTACGTCAAGGGCGGAACCGACGCCTACCGCTTCGCCGGACACGACGGCACGTACGGGTACCCCTGGTACCTCAACACCGACGTCAACTACTGGAACTCCGCGCTCCTCACCCAGTACGGGCTGGACCCGAAGAAGCCCCCGGCCTCCCTGGACGAGCTGATCACGGCGGCCAGGACCGTCAAGCAGAAGTCCGACGGCTCGGTCTACCTGATGAGCCGCAAGCCCGGCCTGATGGACTTCGCCAACGCCGGGGTGAAGCTCATGTCCGACGACGGCAGGCGCTTCACCTTCAACACCCCGCAGGCCGCCGCGGTCCTCGACACCTACCGCGCCGCCTTCAAGGAGGGGCTGCTGCCCAAGGACGTGCTGACCGAGACGTACGCGGGCAACACCAAGCTGTTCAGCTCCGGCACCGCCGCCTGGACCACCGCCGGCGGCAACTACATCACCTCGCTGGCCACCGACAACCCGAGCCTCGCCCCCAAGGTGGTCTCCTCCCCCGCCATCGGCACCCCGCCGCTGTACGTCCAGGGCCTCTCGGTCTCGAAGGGCACCAAGAACCGGGCCACCGCGCTGGCGCTCGCCCGCTGGGTGACCAACGCCGAGAACCAGGCCGCGTTCGCCCACCTCACGAGCATCTTCCCCTCGACGAAGGCCTCGGCCTCGGACCCCTTCTTCAGCAAGAGCGACGGAACCAACGCCGGCGATGCGAAGGTCACGGCCTTCGCCTCGCTCGCACAGGCCACGATGCTGGAGCCCGTCCAGGCGAACGACGCGATCAAAACGGTCGTCAACCAGCAGATCGCCCTCGCCCTGAGCGGCCAGGCCGGATCCAAGGAGGCCCTGGACACCGCGGTCGCCCGCGCCGACCAGCTGCTGAAGGACTGATCCGGCGAGCGGCGCCGCCTTCCCCCGGCGCCGCTCCCCCTTCCCGGAAGGCACCCCATGACTCACCGGCGCTGGTTCACCCCGTGGCTGCTCGCCGGGCCGGCCGTGGTCTGGCTCGTCGTCTTCAACCTGTGGCCCGCCCTCAACACGGTGATCCTGTCGTTCACCAACGCCAAGCCACTGGGCGGCGGCCACTTCACCGGCCTCGCCAACTACGAACGCGCGCTGACCGACGAGCAGTTGATCGACGCGCTGATCAACAGCATCGTCTATCTGCTCGTCTGTCTGCCACTGCTCACCCTGCTGCCACTGCTCCTCGCGCTCCTCGTGGAGAAGAAGCTCCCGGGCATCACCTTCTTCCGTACCGCCTTCTACACCCCGGTCGTCGCCTCCGCCGTCGTGGTCGCGCTGATCTGGGGGTGGGTCCTGGACGACCGCGGTCTGATCAACGGTCTGCTCGGACAGCTCGGCCTCGCCGACCGGCCCGTCGACTTCCTCACCGACCGCTGGCTGCTGCTCTTCAGCGCCATCGGACTCACGGTCTGGAAGGGGCTCGGCTACTACATGGTCATCTACCTGTCCGCGCTCGGGAACGTCGGCCGCGAGCTGCACGAGGCCGCGGCCGTCGACGGGGCCTCCGCCGTGCGCCGGTTCTGGCACGTCACCCTGCCCGGGGTGCGGACCACGATGATGCTGGTCTCCGTCCTGATCTCGGTCTCCGCCCTGCGGGTCTTCTCGGAGCTGTACGTCCTGTCCAACGGCACCGGCGGCCCCGGCGGTCGCGACATGTCGGTGGTGATGCTCATCCAGATGTACAGCCGCGGCTTCACCGGGCACATCGGCTACGCCTCCGCCCTCAGCCTGCTGCTCTTCGTCATCACCATCGGCCCGATGCTGCTCCTGGCCCGGCTCAACCGGAAGGCGGCCTGACCATGCCCGCGCAAGGATCACAGGGATCACGGGGATTCTCCACGCCCGCCCCGGCCGCGAAGGCGGCCCGCTATCTGCTCCTGACCGTGGTCCTGCTGCTCACGATCGGCCCGTTCCTGTGGCAGCTCTCCACCTCGCTGAAGGGGCCGGGCGAGGACGTGTACTCCCGTACGCCGGACTTCCTGCCGCGGGACTGGACGCTCTCCAACTACGCCCAGGTCGCCGACACCATCCCGGTGTGGACGTACGCCGTCAACTCGCTGACGGTGGCGGCGATCGCCGTGGCCGGCAACGTCGTGGGCGCCACCCTCGCCGGTTACGCGCTGTCCCGGCTGCGGTTCCGCGGGGCGCGCCTCGTGCTCGGCCTCTTCCTCGCCACGCTGGTGCTCCCCGGCGAGGTCACGATCGTCTCGCAGTACGTGACGGTCCGGAGCATGGGCCTGACGGACACCCTGCTCGGGGTGGCGCTGCCCGGGGCGATCGCCATGCTCAACGTGCTGCTGATGTACACCGCGTTCCAGGCCGTGCCGCCCGAACTCGACGCGGCGGCGCTCGTGGACGGCGCCACCGTGTGGCAGCGCCTCATCCATGTGGGCCTGCCGAACGTACGGGGGATGCTGAGCGTCGTCGTGATCTTCACCTTCATCGGCGCCTGGGACGACTTCCTGTGGCCGCTCATCGTCCTCAACGACCCCGAGCACTACACCCTGACCGTCGGGCTGCAGTACCTCGACGGCACGTTCACCGCCAACCCCCGGCTGATCGCGGCCGGCACCATGATCGCCTTCCTGCCGATCGTGGCCGTGTTCGCCGCGCTCCAGCGGTTCTTCTTCAAGGGCGTCGAGGAAGGCGCCATCAAGGGATGACCTCCGCACCGGACTCGGGAAGGAATCGACACCGCGCATGACCACCCCCCAGGACCTCCCTGCCGAGCATGGCCGCGCCCCTCGCTTCGGCGTCAACTACACCCCCAGCGAGGGCTGGTTCCACCACTGGCTCGACTTCGACCTCGACGCCGTCCGCGCCGACCTGGACTCCATCGCCGCCCTCGGCCTCGATCACGTCCGGGTCTTCCCGTTGTGGCCCGTCTTCCAGCCCAACCGCACACTGATCCGCCCACGCGCCGTCGAGCTGTTGGTGGGGCTCGTCGACGCGGCGGCCGAGCGCGGACTCGACGTGGCCGTCGACGGACTGCAGGGCCATCTGTCCAGCTTCGACTTCCGGCCCTCGTGGACCCTGACCTGGCACCGGCGCAACATGTTCACCGACCCCGATGTGCTCGACGGCCAGGCCGCCTATCTGCGCACCCTCGCCTCGGCGCTGGCCGACCGGCCCACCTTCCTCGGCATGACCCTCGGCAACGAGATCAACCAGTTCTCCGGCGATCCGCACCCCGACCCGGACCGGATCACGCCGGGTGAGGCGGAGAGCTGGCTGCGTCACATGCTGGCCGCCTGCGAGCGGGGAGCGCCGGGCCGGCTGCATCTGCACGCGGAGTACGACGCCGCCTGGTACCTCGACGACCATCCGTTCACGCCGGCACAGGCGGCCAGGATCGGCGCGGTGACGGCCGTGCACTCCTGGGTCTTCAACGGGACCGCGCAGCGCTACGGCCCTGACTCGGTCGCGACGGGACAACACGCCGCGTACCTCGTGGAGTTGTCGAAGGCATGGGCCGACGACCCGGGGCGGCCGGTGTGGCTGCAGGAGGTCGGCGCGCCCGCCCCGCACATCGCCGCCGACCGGGCCGCCGCCTTCACCCGTACGACGGTGGAGGCCGCGCTCGACTGCCAGGACCTCTGGGGCATCACCTGGTGGTGCTCCCACGACGTGGACCGCTCGCTCGCCGACTTCCCGGAACTGGAGTACAGCCTGGGTCTGTTGACCACCGAGCGCGCGGTCAAGCCGGCCGGGCGGGCGCTCGCCGAGGCCGTGGCGGAGGCCCGGGCGCGTGCTCACCGTCCCCGGCCGCGCTCCACGGCCCTGGTCCTCGACCTTCCCGACGACGCGCCGAAGCGTTCGACGTGCGCCCCCGGCGGGGCGTTCTTCGAGGCGTTCATGCGGCTGGCCGCGGACGGCGCGCGGCCGACCACCGTACTGGCGTCGCGGGCGTCGGACCGCGATCATCTCACCGCACGCGGGATCACCGAGACGGTCACCGTCGACGACGTCGGCCGGGACTGACCACCACCCTCTCTACGTGATGGAGCGACTGCCATGCATGACGACCGCACCCTGATCGAGTCCCGGCTCCGGCGCGTCCTCGACGAGCGCATCCGGCCGGCGATCCACCCGGAGTCGGTGCCTCTGGAGGTGGGGATCTGGACGGCGCCCGACGAACCGGTGCCGGTGGCGGAGGGGATCGCCGCCCCGCGGATCCCGATCGCCGTCGGCGACGCCTGGGGAGCGCCCTGGGGTACGAGCTGGCTCACCGTCTCCGGCACGGTTCCGGCGGGCTGGGCGGGCCGGACGGTCGAGGCGCTGATCGACCTCGGCTTCGACGCGAACATGCCCGGGTTCCAGTGCGAGGGCCTGGTCTACCGGCCGGACGGTTCGCCGGTGAAGGGGCTCAACCCGCGCAACCAGTGGGTCAGGATCGCCGCCCCGGCCGCGGGTGGCGAGGAGGTGCTGCTGCACGTCGAGGCGGCGTCCAACCCGGTGATCCTCGACTACCACCCCTTCCTGCCGACCGAGCTCGGCGACAAGGAGACGGCGGGCGACCGGCCGCAGTACCGGCTGGAGCGGATGGATCTGGCCGTCTTCGACGAGACCGTGTGGCAGCTGGTGATCGATCTGGAGGTGCTCGGCGAGCTGATGGCGGAGCTGCCCGTGGAGGGCGCCCGTCGCTGGGACATCCTGAGGGCGATCGACCGGGCCCTGGACGCGATCGACCTCCAGGACGTCAACGGGACCGCGGCGGCCGCCCGCGAGCGGCTGGTCGCGGTGCTGTCGTCGCCGGCCGAGCCGTCGGCGCACCGGATCAGCGCGGTCGGACACGCCCACATCGACTCGGCCTGGCTGTGGCCGCTGCGCGAGACGGTACGCAAGGTGGCGCGGACCACCGCCAACATGACGGCGCTCCTGGAGGACGAGCCGGACTTCGTCTACACGATGTCGCAGGCGCAGCAGTACGCGTGGATCAAGGAGCACCGGCCGGAGGTGTACGCGCGGGTCAAGAAGGCGGTCGCGGAGGGCCGGTTCGTGCCGGCCGGGGGCATGTGGGTGGAGTCGGACACGAACATGCCGGGCTCGGAGGCGATGGCCCGTCAGTTCGTCCACGGGAAGCGGTTCTTCCTCGACGAGTTCGGCGTCGAGAACGAGGAGGCGTGGCTGCCGGACACCTTCGGCTTCGCGGGCGGGCTGCCCCAGATCATCAAGGCGGCCGGGTCCAAGTGGCTGCTGACGCAGAAGATCTCGTGGAGCCAGGTCAACACCTTCCCTCACCACACGTTCTCGTGGGAGGGCATCGACGGGACGCGGATCTTCACGCACTTCCCGCCGATCGACACGTACAACTGCTCGATGAAGGGCAAGGAGATCGCCCATGCCGTCCGCAACTTCAAGGACAAGGGGCGGGCGCGGCACTCGATCGCGCCGACCGGCTGGGGCGACGGGGGCGGCGGCACCACGCGCGAGATGATCGCGAAGGCGGCGCGGCTGCGGGATCTGGAGGGATCGGCGCGGGTGCGCTGGGAGCGGCCCGCGGAGTTCTTCGCGAAGGCCGAGGCCGAGTATCCGCATCCACCGGTCTGGGTGGGCGAGTTGTACCTGGAGCTGCACCGGGCGACGCTGACGAGCCAGGCGCGGACCAAGCAGGGCAACCGGGCGAGCGAGAACCTGCTGCGCGAGGCGGAGCTGTGGGCGGCCACCGCCTCGGTGCGGACCGGAGTGCCGTATCCGTACGAGGCGTTGGACAGGATCTGGAAGACGGTGCTGCTGCACCAGTTCCACGACATCCTGCCCGGCTCCTCGATCGCGTGGGTCCACCGCGAGGCGGAGCGGACGTACGCGGCGGTCGCCGAGGAGCTGAACGGGATCATCGATCGGGCCCAGCGGGCGCTGGCCGGTGACGCGGCGGGCGACGGCGAGGTGGTCTTCAACGCGGCTCCGCACGAGCGGGCGGGCGTTCCGGCGGGCGGGGGTCGCAGGGCCGTCCTCTTGGCGGACGGCTCCCCCGGCGAGTGCACGGTGGAAGCCCGGCCCGGCGGCGGGTTCGTGCTCGCGAACGGGCTGCTGCGGGTGGTCGTGGACGAGCGCGGCCTGGTCGTGTCGGTGGTCGATCTCGCCGACGGGCGGGAGACCGTCGCGCCGGGCGCGGCCGCGAACCTCCTCCAGATCCACCCCGACTTCCCGAACATGTGGGACGCCTGGGACGTCGACCAGTTCTACCGCAACACCGTGACCGATCTGACCGACGCGGACGAGGTGGCCGTGGCCATGCAGACGGGGCGGGCCGTCTCGGTGCGGGTGACGCGCTCCTTCGGCTCCTCCCGTGCCGTCCAGACGCTGACGCTGGCCTCAGGGGCGAAGCGGCTCGATCTGGAGACCGAGGTCGACTGGCACGAGACGGAGAAGTTCCTCAAGGCCGCCTTCCCGCTGGACCTGCACACCGACCGGTACGCCGCCGAGACCCAGTTCGGCCATCTGCACCGCCCGACGCACACCAACACCAGCTGGGAGGCGGCCAAGTTCGAGGCGTGCAACCACCGCTTCGTCCACTTCGAGGAGCCCGGTTGGGGCGTCGCGCTGGTGACGGCGTCGACCTACGGGCACGACGTCACCCGTGCCGTACGGCCCGAGGACGGCGGCACCACGACGACGGTACGGGTGTCCCTGCTGCGCGCCCCGCGCTTCCCGGACCCGCACACCGACCAGGGTCCGCACCGCTTCCGCCACGCGCTGGTGCCCGGTGCGTCCGTCGGGGACGCGGTCCGTGAGGGCTACCGGGTCAATCTGCCGGAGCGCCGGGTTCCCGGGGACGCGGACGTGGTCCCGCTGGTCGCCGTGGACGACGACTCCGTCGTGGTCAGCGCGGTGAAGCTGGCCGACGACCGCACCGGCGACGTGGTCGTCCGGGTCTACGAGTCGCGGGGCGGCCGGGCCCGCGCCCGGCTCACCACCGAGCTCGGCCTCGACGGGGTCGCGGTGTGCGACCTGCTGGAGCGTCCGCTGGACGACGTGCCGGCCGGCGCGGTCGCCGTGACGGACGGCGCGGTCGAACTCGCCCTGCGCCCCTTCCAGCTGCTCACGCTGCGTTTCGCGGTCCCTGGGACGGCGCGGTGAGCACGGGGGCGGGCCAGCGGGGGTGGAGGGCGTCTATGCGGTAGTCGTGGGCGTGGCGTCGGCCCGTACCGGCCAGGTGCGGATGGTCCGGCGCCAGCTCGGCGTGGACGTGTTCCAGCTCGGCCGGGTCGGTGCGCGGCCAGAGCCGGACGGCGGCGACGGCCGCGAGGAGGGCGACGGCGCCCAGTGCGCCGGCCGCGAGCGGGAGGCCGGCGTGCGCGGCCGTCCAGCCGGCGAGGGGGTAGGTGAGCAGCCAGCAGCCGTGGGCGAGGGAGAACCGGGCGGCGAAGACGGCGGGCAGGTCTCCGCCACCCGCCGAGCGGCGCAGCAGCCGCCCGCCGGGGGTCAGGACCGCCGAGCAGGCCGCCCCGAGCAGCAGCCAGGCGGCGAGCAGGGCCGGCCAGGACCAGGTGCCGGGGCTCGCCGCCAGGCCGGCCGGAAGGAGGGCCAGCACCCCGGCCGTCACGAAGGCGGCGGGGAGCAGCACCGCGCGGTCGCCCACCCGGTCCAGGAGCCGTGGCAGCAGCAGCGCCACGGCCATGGAGCCCGCTCCGTACGCGCCGAGGGCGAGGGCGACGTCGCCGGCCGGGCGGCCCAGGACCTCGCGCACGAGCACGACGGTGTTGACGAGGACCATCGCACCGCCCGCGGCGACCACCAGGTCGAGCGCGAGGAGGGCCCGCAGCCGCGGGGTGGCGAGGAAGAGCCGGGTGCCGTAGGCCGCCTTGGCGTACACGCCGCCGGTCCGCTCCACCGGGTCGGGTTTCGGCAGCAGGACCGAGGCGACCAGGGCGGCGGAGCCGAGGAAGCCGGCGGCGGTGCCGGTGAAGAGCAGTCCGGAGGGGACGAGGGTCAGCAGGGCGGCGGCGAGAGCGGGGCTGAAGAGGTTCTCCAGGTCGTAGGCGAGCCGGGAGAGCGACAGGGCGCGGGTGTAGTCGCGCTCGTCCGGCAGGACGTCGGGGACGGTGGCCTGGAAGGTCGGGGTGAAGGCGGCCGAGGCGGCTTGGAGCAGCAGGATCAGGACGTAGATCTGCCAGACCTCGGTGACGAAGGGCAGCGCCAGGGCGGCCGCGGCGCGGGTGAGGTCCATGGCGACCAGCAGTGCGCGCCGGGATATGCGATCGGCCACCGCGCTGATGAGCGGGGCGATGGCCACGTACGCGACCATCTTGATCGCGAGGGCGGTCCCGAGGACGGCGGAGGCGTCGGCGCCCGCGAGGTCGTACGCGAGCAGGCTCAGCGCGACCGTCGCGAGTCCCGTGCCGGCGAGGGCGACGACCTGGGCGGTGAACAGACGGCGGTAGATGCGGTTGCGCAGCACGGACAGCATGAGGCACGCCCTCGTTCGGCTACCGGATGCTCACCACCGTAGCCGACATGTGCATGGTTGCGCACATGTTGAATCCATAACCGAGGGCGGCCGGTCAGTCGTGCCAGGGCTCCCCCGTCACCTGGTGATCGGCATGACTGATCGCTTCGACCACGAGACGCCGCATATGTCCGTCCGGGAGCGTGTACACGACCCGCCGGCCGTCCTTGCGGTGCTGGACGAGTCCGCCGAGCCGGAGCTTGGCCAGATGCTGACTCACCGCGGGCCGGGCCGCGCCGCACGCCTCGGCGAGGGCGCCGACGTCCGACTCGCCACGCGTCAGGAGCCACACCAGATGCAGGCGGGTCGGGTCCGCGAGCAGCGCGAACACACCGGCCGCGGCGGCGAGCTCGCGAGCGCCGGGGGTGCGCTGGTGCACAACACTCGCTGTTGAGGGTCCCTCGCGTTCTGGCATGGGGCCATCGTAGGCACGGCAAAGAGATCCGCCCCCGGCGCGAGGCACCGGGGGCGGATCCGAGGAAGCGAGCGGTCAGAGCTTGTGCATCCCCTTGTACGGGCTGAGGACGCGGACCTGGGTGGCTCCGAAGTCGACGAGAAGCGCACCCGTCGGCTCCTGGCCAATGATCTTCCCGAGGCCGTGACGATCGTGGGAGACGCGGTCACCGACAGCGAACTCCTTGATCACGGGATCGACGGGAGCCGCGAAGGGGCTGGTGGACAGGTGGCGCCGGGGCGCGGATCGGTTCGTCATCGTGATGCCAGTATGCCCCGCCAGATGACCCCCGCACAGACTCGAGAGCCCGCCCGGTGTGCGGCTCGCGCGTCCCGTGAGCCCCCCGCGGGGCACCTCCCGCCTCAAGTACGCCGATTTCGGGGCCGGTTCGACGGGTGGCGGCCGCTTCGCCGCGGCAGTCGAACGGATTGTCCCGGTCCGCTGCCGCCTGTACATCGGGGGCACCCATGTCGACACGGTGGCGGGAGGGCCCGGGGGCGGTCGGGAACGGGTCAGGTCGTCGTCGCCGGGGGTTCCGCGCCCGGCGGCGGGAGGCCGTCCGCCTTCCGGAGGGCGACGGTCATCGTGAGTCCGCCGCCGGGGGTGTCCTCGGCCGTCACGGTGCCGCCCATGGCCTCGACGAAGCCACGGGCGACGGCGAGTCCGAGGCCCACGCCGGCCCCGCGCGGCGCGTCGCCGTGGCGCTGGAACGCGCCGAAGATCCGGTCCTTGGCCGCGTCGGGGACGCCCGGGCCGCGGTCCACGACCCGGAGTTCGACCCGGTCCGCGAGCACGCTCGCCGCCACGAGGACGGATGCGCCCTCGGGGCTGTACTTGACCGCGTTCTCGACGATGTTGGCGACCGCCCGCTCCAGCAGGCCGCGGTCGACGGCGACCATCGGGAGGGTCTCGGGGATGTCCAGCTCCACGCTGTCCTCGTCCACCCCCACCAGCGCCATCGGGACGACCTCGTCGAGGTCGGTCTCGCGGACGACCGCGGTCACCGTCCCGGTCTCCAGCCGGGAGACGTCCAGCAGATTGCCGACGAGATGGTCCAGCCGGTCGGCGCCCTCCTCGATGCCCTCCAGGAGCTCGGCGCGGTCCTGCGCGGACCATTCGACGTCGTCGGCCCTGAGGGAGCTCACCGACGCCTTGATTCCGGCGAGCGGGGTACGGAGGTCATGGCTGACGGCCGCGAGCAGGGACGTACGGATCTTGTTGCCTTCTGCCAGCTTGCGGGCCTCCTCGGCCTCGCCGACGAGCCGCTGCCGGTCCAGCACCACCGCGGCCTGCGCCGCGAACGCGCCCAGCACCCGCCGGTCCTCCGCCGGCAGCACCCGACCGGTCAGGGCGAGTGCCAGATGCTCGCCGACGGGCATGTCCACGTCCGCGTCCTCGGGTCGGCCCGCCGGCCGGGGGCCGACCAGGGCGACACAGGCCCAGGGATCGGTCTCCTCACGGCGTTCCAGCAGGGCGACGGACTCCATGGCGAAGGTCTCCCTGACCCGTTCCAGCAGGGACTCCAGGCTCGTCTCGCCGCGCAGCACGCTGCCCGCGAGGAAGGAGAGCGTCTCGGCCTCGGCCCGCAGCCGGGCCGCCTGATGGGTGCGGCGGGCCGCCAGGTCCACCACGGAGGCGACGGAGATCGCCACGCCCACGAAGACGACCAGGGCGACCAGGTTCTTCGGGTCGGAGATCGTGAGCTCGTGGATCGGCGGGGTGAAGTAGTAGTTCAGCAGCACCGAGCCCACGGCCGCCGAGGCGAGCGCGGGCCGCAGCCCGCCCAGCAGGGCGGCGGCGACGGTGAGCGTGAGGAAGAGCAGGACGTCGTTGGCGAGGCCGAGGTCGGGGGCGGCCCCCAGGAGCAGGGTGAGCAGACCGGGTCCGACGATGCCGGTGAGCCAGCCCCAGATGGTCCGGGAGCGGCCGAGGCGGGCACCGCGGGCGACGGGCAGTCCACGGCCCTTCGCCGCCTCGTCGTGGGTGACGATGTGGACGTCGAGGTCGGGCCCCGACTCACGGGCGACCGTGGCGCTGACGCCAGGGCTGAAGGCGTACTGCCAGGAACGCCGACGGCTCACTCCCAGCACGATCTGCGTGGCGTTGACCCCGCGGGCGAATTCGAGCAGTCCGGAGGAGATGTCGTCGCCGATGACGTGATGGAACGTACCGCCGAGGTCCTCGACGAGCGTGCGCTGGACGGCGAGTTCCTTGGGTGACGCGGAGGTCAGGCCGTCGCTGCGGGCGATGTAGACGGCGAGGACCTCACCGCCGGCGCCCTTCTCGGCCAGCCGGGTGGCCCGCCGGATCAGGGTGCGGCCTTCGGGGCCGCCGGTGAGGCCGACGACGATCCGCTCGCGGGAGCCCCAGATCTTCGAGACGCGGTGCTCGGTCCGGTACTCCTGGAGGTACTCGTCGACCCGGTCGGCGGTCCAGAGCAGCGCGAGCTCGCGCAGTGCCGTCAGGTTGCCGGGACGGAAGTAGTTGGAGAGGGCCGCGTCGACCTTGTCCGGCTTGTAGATGTTGCCGTGGGCCATGCGGCGGCGCAGGGCCTGCGGCGACATGTCGACGAGCTCGATCTGGTCGGCGCGGCGGACGACCTCGTCCGGGACCGTCTCCTTCTGCCGTACGCCCGTGATGGACTCGACGACGTCGCCGAGCGATTCGAGGTGCTGGATGTTGACCGTGGAGACGACGTCGATGCCCGCGGCGAGCAGCTCCTCGATGTCCTGCCAGCGCTTGGAGTTCCGCGAGCCGGGGACGTTGGTGTGCGGTAGCTCGTCCACGAGCGCGACGGCGGGGCGGCGGGCCAGGACCGCGTCCACGTCCATCTCGGTGAAGGTGGTGTCGCGGTAGGCGAGTGTGCGGCGCGTGATCTGTTCCAGGCCGTGCAGCATGACCTCCGTACGCGGACGGTCGTGATGCTCGACGAAGGCGACGACGCAGTCCGTACCGCGCTCGACCCTCCGATGGCCTTCGGAGAGCATGGCGTACGTCTTGCCGACGCCCGGCGCCGCGCCGAGGTAGATCCGGAGCTTTCCGCGTCCCATGATGGTGTGATGCCGTTTCTTCGAGGAGGCAGCCGGGGCGTGATCGGACGGGTTCACGCCTCGAAGCGATAGCCCATGCCTGGTTCGGTGATCAGATGACGTGGGTGCGAGGGGTCGCGTTCGAGCTTGCGCCGCAACTGGGCCATGTAGACCCGGAGATAGTTGGTCCTGCCTCCGTAGCCGGGCCCCCACACCTCCTGGAGCAGTCGGCGCCGGCTCACGGACTTCCCGGGGTTGCGGATCAGGATCTCCAGCAGATGCCATTCCGTCGGCGTCAGCCGTACGTCGCGGTCCGCGCGCCGGACCTTCATCGCCACCAGGTCGACGGTGAACTCCTCGGTCGTGATCAGGTGGTCGGTGTGCGGGACCGGCGGTGGCTCCTCCGTGCGGCGGGTCGCGGCCCGCAGGCGGGCCAGCAGCTCGTCCATGCTGAACGGCTTGGTCATGTAGTCGTCGGCGCCCGCGTCGAGCGCGCGGATCTTGTCCTCGGAACCGCTGCGGGCGGAGAGCACCAGGACCGGGGAACGGCTCCGGCCCCGGAGGGCCCTGATGACGTCGATGCCGTCCATGTCGGGCAGTCCGAGATCGAGCAGGATCATGTCCGGTCGTCCGGCGGCGAGGAGCCTCAGTGCGGTGGCACCGTCGGGTGCCGCGTCCACCTCGTACCTGCGCGCCTGCAGATTGATCACCAGCGCACGGGCGAGCTGCGCGTCGTCCTCCACGACAAGCACCCGGGTCATCGGCGCGCTGCCTTCCTCTTGTCTTCCCCTGTACGGCGGGAGTCGGCGGGCCGGTACGTTCC
>NZ_JBHTTQ010000040.1:47658-63890 GCF_042794475.1 Streptomyces sp. NPDC056527 | reverse complement strand
GACGCATGGACTCGTGGCGGGGGAGAGCGCGTGACATCAAGGCCCGGAGCGATACACGCCTCACGCCCCCAGCGCCGCGTCCGGCGCAGTCCGCTGCTGTACACGGCGCCGATCGTGCTGCTCGTGCTGCTCACCGCCGTCCTCGGCTGGGAGATCGTGCGCGCCAACATGACCGAGGAGGCCAGGACCGACTGGCCCTGGCGGCTGCAGCTGCTGGACATGGAGCCACTGGGCAGCCTGCTCGCGGTCGCGGCGGCCGCGGTACTGGGGCGGGCGCAGTACGCCCGTACCGTACGGCCCTACCTCGGGCTCCGCGCCGACTGGGCGAGCGGGAACCTCCGCGGCGGCGCGGACGAGTGGCGGGTCGGACTGCTCAACGGAGGGCAGCACACCGCCGTGATCGAGCGGTACGAGTGCGGGGTCGTCCTTCCCGGAGAGTCCGCGCCCGGGTCGTGGACCGATGTCGCCGGCGCGGTGCAGCTGCTGACCGCGGCAGGACTGACCGTCAAGGAGGACTACCAGATCGTCTCCTTCGGCCGGTTCCCGCTGGTGGGCACCGGAAGCTACGACACCCTGACGGTCGCCTCCTTCTCACGGCGCTTCGTCGGCGAGGTCGACGCCTTCTACATCCGGGTGCGGGTCGTCGACACGGTGGGCGACAGCCATGAGCGGATCATGAACTGCCTCGAGGGAGCGCGGGCGAGCGGCTACGCGCCGCCGTCCTCCTGAGCCCGCAGCCACTCCAGGACACGGGGGAGCGCGTACTGCGCCGCGAAGTGACCGGCGCCCGGCTCCAGGACGAGCGTGGATCCGGCGATCCGCCCGGCCAGCCAACGGGTGTGGGAGGGCGGCGAGAACGCGTCGTCGAGGCCGTGCCAGAGCAGGACCGGTGCGGTCACGTCGGAGACCTCGAAGCCCCATGGCCGGGTGAAGGCCAGGCAGTCGTCGGTCCAGCCGTGGTGCGAGGTGCCGAGCGCCTCGCGGTAGGTGCGCAGCAGCGTCGCGCGCACGGCGGGATCGGAGACGACCGGCAGGTCGTGCTCGGACAGCTCCGCCCGCAGATCCTCGATGAGACCCTCCGGATCCTTCCGGACGGCCGCGGCCCGCGCCGCGAGGTCCTCGTCGAGCAGCTCGGGCGACTCGGCGGCCAGACCGTACTCGCGGACGTTGAACGGTGTCATGCCGGCGAACCAGTCCAGACCCGCCGCGTCCCGGGGCGCGATGCCCACCAGCGCCGCGGCGGCCCGGACGCGGCCGGGCAGCAGGGCGGCGCAGGCGAGCGCATGCGGGGCGCCGCCGGAGCGTCCGACCACGGCGAAGCGCCCGACCCCCAGCGCGTCGGCGACGGCCGCGGCGTCCCGGGCGGCGTCGGCGACGCGCCGGCCGGGGAGCCGGTCCGAGCCGCCGTACCCGGGACGGTCGTAGGCGAAGAACCGCACGTCGGCGTGGTGTGCCGCGAGGCCGGGAAGCGCCGTGCCCAGCCGACTGCCCGGAGTGCCGTGCAGGAGCAGGACGGGGGTGCCCGAGGGGTTGCCCCATTCCTCGGCCGTCAGCAGGCGGCCGTCGTCGGTGCGCACATGCTTGCCCATGGCCTCGCAGCGTACCGCCGGACCGGCCGCCCGTACCTCGTCTCAGAGGGGCCTGGCGAACTCCAGCCGGTCGGCGAAGTTCACGTACCCGGCCCGCTCGAAGGCCCTCGCCATCGCCAGGTTGGCGGCGTCGCAGTCCCCGCGGATCTCGGTGGCGCCCGCGGCGGCGAGGACGCGGGTGCCCCGGATCACGACCGAGGTCGCGTACCCCTTGCCGCGGTGGGCCGGCGCGACGCCGACGAAGCCGATCACCGGAACGCTGGGGTTCTCGGCGGGCAGGCTGATCACGGCGACGGTGCCGTCCGCGTCGTAACCGAGCTCCCACCACTCGGCCTCGTGCTTCAGCTCGGCCGTCTCCTCGAAGAGCAGCTCCGCCGCGCGCCGGGCGCCGTGCTGCCGTACGTCCGCCGCGAGCCGGGCGTCCGCGGTGTCCGCGAGCAGCTCCGCCAGGACGGTGACGAAGGGCTCGGGGCCGAGCTCGGCGAGCGAGCGGAAGGTCAGACGGGCGTCGTCGGCGGGCAGGTCACCGGATTCACCGGGGTTCCGGAGGCTGAACCGGCGCCCGTCGCGGACGGCTTCGTAGCCCGCCGTCCGCAGCAGCTCGCCCCGGCGCTCCGGGTTCCGCTGGAACTGCGGGGCCTGGGCGGGGGAGTCGACGACATGCTCCAGCTCCGTCGCGCCCAGCTCCCTCGCCGTCGCGGCCGCCGCGTCGAGCAGCGCGGTCGCGGTCTCCGGCGAGTCCGCGGGAGCCTCGAACAGCACGACGGCGAGCGGGACGTCGTGCCCCGGTATGGTCCACAGCACCACGCTGCCGGTGAGCCGTCCGTCGTCGTCCTCGGCCACCAGACACCACTCGGGCCGGGTGCAGGCGCTGTCGAGGAGTTGGGTGAGGTACGCACGGGTGGCGGCGTTGCGCTCGGTGTCACCGGAGTGCTCGACCAGGGCGGGGAGTTCGTCGGGACGGGCGGGACGGACGATCGTCACAGAGGGAGCCTTGTCGGTTCGGGGGTGGTGTGCCTCGCGAACCTAACCGCCGAGTGGCCGACGGACCAAGGGATTTCACGGTCGGGTCGCCCGCGGGCTCTCACTCGGTGGCCGTGCCGGACCCCCTCGGCTCATGTGGTGGCCGCGCCGGGTTTCCCGGCCGCCGGCTCCCGCCCGGGCTTGTGCTTCAGCGAGGACATCACCAGCGTGATCGAGCTGCCGACGACCGCCCAGGCGGAGAGCACCAGCAGTGAGCCGGTGACGTCGTTGCCCTTGAAGTACGCGATCGAACGCGCCACCCAGGTCCCGGCGCCCGGAGGCAGGGCGGGGCCGATCGCGTTCCAGAACGGTGGCAGCATCGGCAGCGGGAAGGCGCCCCCGGCGCTCGGGTTGCCCGCGACCACGATCAGCAGGATCGCGAGACCGATGCCGACGATGCCGAAGACCGACTGCAGGGCCAGGGTCGCCGCGCCCACCGCGAAGACGACGAGGGCGCCCAGGCCCCACAGCGCCGCGACGCTGCCCGGCAGGGCGCCGAGGATCGGACCCACGATGATCGCGCCGCCGAGGCCGCCGAGGATCGCGTAGAGCGCGAGCACCCCGAGCCGGATGATCGCGCGCTCGGGGTTGGCGGGTCGCGCGCCCGAGCTGATGGCGAGGATCGCGGCACAGATGTAGCCGCCGACGCACCAGCCGACGACGAGGTAGAACGCCGAGAGGCCGTCGAAGTCCTGAGGGGAGGCGGGGGCCACGTCGACGGTCCTGACGGTGCGCTGGTCGGCGGCCTCGAGCCTGGTGAAGAGCGTGTCCAGGGCGGAGGAGAGCACGCTGCCGCCGCCGGAGGCGACGAGCAGGGTGTCGGTGGTCCGGGCCGGGTTCACCAGCAGGGCGCCGTCGATCTCCCGGTTCAGGATCTGCTCCCGGGCCTCGGCCTCGTCCGTGACCGTCCGGGGGGCCAGCGGATCGCCGGGGAGCCTCTCCAGCTGCCCGACGAGCTGGGCGGAGACCTGTGGGGGTGCGACCACACCGAAGGGCACGTCCCGCAGCTTCGGGTTGTGCAGCGCTCCGACGTACGAGGTGATGAACAGCAGCTGGAGGGCGAACACACCGAGGACGAGCAGGGCTGCTCGCGTGGTGACGGCACTCTTCAGTTCGGCGGCGAGGCTCATGCCCCCACGCTCCGGGCCGGGTGGTGTTTGTGCAGGTGGGATGGGGCCGAACGGATGATGCGCGCGGCGTATCGTACGCACGTTCGAAATGGGTTAGGGTGAGGAAGAGGGGGTGGGAACGTACGTACGAATCGATGTGGGAGGTGCACATGCCGGGGTTCGCGCATCTGCACACCGCATCGGGTTTCTCCCTGCGCTACGGCGCCTCGCACCCCGAGCGGCTGGCCCTGCGCGCCGCCGAGCGGGGCATGGACGCCTTGGCCCTCACCGACCGGGACACGGTCGCGGGCGTGGTCCGCTTCGCGAAGGCCTGCGCGGAGGCGGGGGTGCGCCCTCTGTTCGGTGTGGACCTCGCGGTCGCGGATCCGATGCCGGCGCCGGCCGGACGGGGGCAGGGGCGGGGTGGCGACGGTGGTGCGCGCGTGTACGCCGTGAACGGATTCGGCGGCTCAGGGGTGGCCGGGTCCGGCGGCTCGGGTGCGCGCGCCGTCAACGGCTCCGGCCCGGCGGGGCACGCGTCCGGCTCGTCCGTCCCGTCCGGCTCGTCCGTCCCGTCCGCTTCCGGGGCGGGAACGGCCGGACGGGCCGTGGCCGGTACCGGCGGAGCACCCGCCCGGGGCTCAGGTGCGGCCGGGTGGCCGGTGCGGGAGGCCGGGACCTCCGCGCGGCGGGTGCCCGTGCGGGGCGGCGCCTTCGTCGACGAGTCCGCGTCCCGCGTCGTCCTCCTGGCCCGCTCCGCGGCCGGCTGGGCCGCGCTCTGCCGGATGATCACCGCCGCCCACGCGGAGGGCGAGCAGCCCCGGCTGCCCTGGGATGCCAACCACGGCGACGACCTGACCGTGCTCCTCGGCCCCGCGTCCGACGTCGGCCGGGCCCTCGCCGCCGGCCGCCCCGACCGGGCCGCCCGGCTCCTCGTCCCCTGGCGCGAGCGGTACGGCGACGCGCTGCGCCTGGAGGCCGTCCACCACGGCCGCTCCGGCACCGGGCCCGGTTCGCTCCGGCTCGCCGCCCGTACCGTCGGCTTCGCCGCCGAGCAGGGCGTCCGCCCGGTCCTCACCAACGCCGTCCGGTACGCGGACTCCGGTCAGGGCCCCGTCGCCGACGTCCTCGACTCCGCCCGCCGGCTCGTCCCCATCGACCCCCGCAAGGAGCTCGACAGCGGCGAGGCGTGGCTCAAGGACGCCGGCGACATGCTGGCCACCGCCGAGCGGATCGTCGAGGCGGCCGGCTTCCGCAGGGACGCCGCGCACCGGCTGCTCGACCAGACCATGGCGGTCGCCGACGGCTGTGTGCTCGACCCCCAGGACGACCTCGGCATGGGCTCCGCCCACTTCCCCGAGCCGTACCTCGTCGGCGCCGCGCACCGCACCGCCCAGCGCGTGCTGGCCTCCCGGGCCTCCGCCGGCATGGTGCTGCGGGGGTACGACCGCGGTCCCGGCCGGCGCGTGTACTGGGACCGGATGCACCGTGAGCTCGACATCATCGCCCACCACGGCTTCGCCACCTACTTCCTGACGGTCGCTCAGGTCGTCGACGACGTGAAGAACATGGGGATCAGGGTCGCCGCGCGCGGCTCCGGCGCCGGCTCGCTCGTCAACCACCTCCTCGGCATCGCCCACGCCGACCCGGTCGAGCACGGGCTGCTCATGGAGCGCTTCCTCTCCAAGAACCGCACCGCACTGCCCGACATCGACATCGACGTGGAGTCCGCCCGCCGTCTGGAGGTCTACCGCGCGATCATGGACCGCTTCGGCACCGAGCGGGTCGCCACCGTCGCCATGCCGGAGACCTACCGGGTCCGCCACGCGGTACGGGACGTGGGTGCCGCGCTCTCCATGGATCCGGCCGAGATCGACCGGATCGCCAAGGCGTTCCCGCACATCCGGGCCCGGGACGCGCTCGCCGCCCTCGACGAACTGCCCGAGCTGCGCGAACTCGCGGGCGAGAGACAGGCGTACGGCAAGCTCTGGGAGCTGGTCGAGGCCCTCGACGCGCTGCCGCGCGGGATCGCCATGCACCCGTGCGGGGTGCTGCTCTCGGACGCCTCGCTGCTCACCCGTACCCCCGTCGTGCCCACCAGCGGCGAGGGATTCCCCATGGCCCAGTTCGACAAGGAGGACGTGGAGGACCTCGGGCTGCTCAAGCTCGACGTCCTCGGGGTGCGGATGCAGTCCGCGATGGCCCATGCCGTCGCGGAGGTGGAGCGGGCCACGGGCGAACGGCTGGACATCGACGACCCGGCGCAGGTGCCGGCCGGCGACCCCGCGACGTACCGGCTCGTCCAGTCCACCGAGACGCTCGGCTGCTTCCAGATCGAGTCGCCCGGCCAGCGCGACCTGGTCGGCCGGCTCCAGCCGGCCACCTTCCACGACCTCGTCGTCGACATCTCGCTCTTCCGGCCGGGGCCGGTCGCCGCCGACATGGTCCGCCCGTTCATCGAGGCCCGCCACGGCCGGGCCCCCGTCCGCTATCCGCACCCGGACCTGGAGGGAGCGCTGAAGGAGACGTACGGCGTCGTCGTCTTCCACGAGCAGATCATCGAGATCGTGCGGATCATGACCGGCTGCGGCAGGGGCGAGGCCGACCAGGTCCGGCGCGGGCTCTCGCATCCCGAGTCGCAGGGCCGGATCAAGATCTGGTTCGCCCAGCGGGCCGAGAAGCGGGGGTACGACTACGAGGTCATCGCCCGCACCTGGGAGATCGTGGAGGCCTTCGGCTCGTACGGCTTCTGCAAGGCGCACGCGGTCGCCTTCGCCGTCCCCACCTACCAGTCGGCCTGGCTCAAGGCGCACCACCCGGCGGCCTTCTACGCCGGGCTGCTCACCCACGACCCGGGGATGTATCCGAAGCGGCTGCTGCTCGCGGACGCGCGGCGGCGCGGGGTGCCGGTGCTGCCGCTGGATGTGAACCGGTCGGCGGCCGCCCATAGAATCGAACTGGTGTCCGGTCCGCCGAAGCGGTGGGGTCTGCGGCTCGCCCTCGCCGACGTCCACGGCATCAGCGAGGCGGAGAGCGCGAGGATCGAGGCCGGCCAGCCGTACGCCTCGCTGCTCGACTTCTGGGAGCGGGCCCGCCCGCGCAAGCCGGTCGCCGAACGGCTGGCGCAGGTCGGCGCGTTGGACGCCTTCGGCGCCAACCGCCGTGATCTGCTCCTGCACCTGACCGAACTCCACCGCACCCAGCGCGGCGCCGCCTCCTACGGTGGTCAGCTCCCGCTCGCCCAGGGCCGGAAGACCGCCCCCATCGGTCTGCCCGACCTCGACGAGTCGGAGCGGCTCAGCGCCGAGCTGGGCGTCCTCGGCATGGACGCCTCGCGCCACCTCATGGGCGACCACCACGCCTTCCTGCGGGAACTCGGCGTGGTCTCCGCCAAGCGGCTGCGCGAGGCCCCGCACGGGCAGACCGTGCTGGTCGCGGGCGCCAAGGCGGCCACCCAGACCCCGCCGATCCGGTCCGGCAAGCGGGTCATCTTCACCACGCTCGACGACGGTACGGGCCTGGTCGACCTCGCCTTCTTCGACGACTCCCACGAGGCATGCGCGCACACCGTCTTCCACTCCTGGCTGCTCCTCGTCCGGGGCGTGGTGCAGCGGCGCGGTCCGCGCAGCCTCAGCGTGGTCGGGTCGGCGGCCTGGAACCTCGCCGAGCTGGTGGAGCTGCGGGCCACCGGCGGGCTGGACGCGGTGGGCGCACGGCTCGCGGAGCCCACGCCGACGCCCACCGGAAACGGTGACGGCGGCCGCCGGATCACGATGGAGACCGGTTACGAGATGAACGCCTGGGCGGACCTGAAGCCGGCCGGCGAAGGCGCGGCGACACCGGCCAGGAAGCTGTGGCACCAGAGTCCGGGGAGCGCGGGATGATCCTCTGTGTACGGTTCCGGCTCGACGGCCTCGGAGAAGCGATGCTTCCCCGGCTGGTCGGGCTGCTCGCCGAGTTCACCCCGGTCGTCGAGGCCGCCCCGCCCGACACCTTGCTCGCCGACGTGCGCGGCGCGCTGCGCTACTTCGGCTGGAGTCCGGTCGAGCTGGCCTCGGTGGTGCGGGTCAGGGCGCTCGCCCTGTACGGGGTCGACTGCGTCATCGGGGCCGGGCCGAACCCGATGCTGGCCAGGATGGCGGCGCGCGAGGCCCGCCCCGGTGTCACCCTGGTCGTCGAGGATCCGGCCGCCTTCCTGCGGGAACGCCCGGTCGTCGCGCTCGACGGGGTCGGCCGCGCCACCGCTCGTACCCTCTGCGCGTACGGACTCGACTCCATCGGCCGGGTCGCGGACGCGCCGCTCGCCGTGCTCCAGCGGCTCGTCGGCGCGAAGGCCGGCCGCGAGCTGGTGGAGCGGGCCCGGGGTATCGACCGCAGCGCCGTCGTACCGAACGCGCTCTCCCGCTCGATGGCGGCCGAAAAGGCCTTCCCTCAGGACGAGTTGGACCACTCGGCGCATCGCAGGGCGCTGCTCGCGCTCGCCGGGGAGCTGGGGGCCCGGATGCGTACGGAGAAGCAGGTGTGCCGCTCCCTGACGGTGACCGTGCGGTACGCGGACCGGTCCACCACCACCCGTACCCGCACGCTGCCCGAGCCGACCGCCCACTCGGCGGCGCTCACCGCGCTGGCGTACGCGATCCACGGCTCGTTCGGGCTGCAGCGGGCCCGGGTGCGGGGGATCGCGCTGCGTGCGGAGGGGCTCGCGCCCGCGGAGGGGGCCGCGCATCAGCTGACCTTCGACCCCGCGGACGAGAAGGCCCGCCGGATCGAGGCGGTGGCGGACCAGGCGCGGGCGAAGTTCGGCCCGGGGGCGATCGTGCCGGGCTCGCTGGCGGCCTGACGTGCACCGTACGCCCTGCTACTACTCCTTATTGACGAGAAGTCACTTTTTACCGACGCGTAACTTCCCAGTCGAGGCTACCCGTGCGTAGCTTGGCTAGAAGCAGAGCATCCCCACTTGTGGTCCGGACCGCAGGGCTCGCTGCCATCGTTCGTCACAGATTTCCCTTGAGCCGCAAGGAGATCGCACGATGCTGCCCTGGAAACACGCGCTCAGAACCCTCTCGGTCCTGCTGCTGACCGCCGCCGCCACCCTCGCGCCCACCGCATCGGCCCAGGCCGCCGCCGCCCCGAGCCGAGGCTGGAACGACTTCTCCTGCAAGCCCTCCGCCGCCCACCCGCGTCCGGTCGTCCTCGTCCACGGCACCTTCGGCAACTCCGTGGACAACTGGCTGGTCCTCGCGCCCTACCTGGTCAACCGCGGGTACTGCGTCTTCTCGCTCGACTACGGCCGGCTGCCGAACGTGCCGTTCTTCCACGGACTCGGCCCGATCGAGAAGTCGGCCGAACAGCTCGATGTATACGTCGACAAGGTGCTCGCCGCCACCGGCGCCGCCGAGGCCGACCTCGTCGGCCACTCGCAGGGCGGCATGATGCCCCGTCACTACATCAAGTTCCTCGGCGGTGCCGAGAAGGTCAACGCGCTCGTCGGGATCGCCCCCGACAACCACGGCACGACCCTCCTCGGCCTCACCAAGCTGCTGCCGTACTTCCCCGGTGTCGAGGACTTCATCACCGCGAACACCCCGGGCCTCGCCGACCAGATGGCGGGATCCCCGTTCATCACCCGGCTCAACGAGGGCGGGGACACGGTGCCCGGCGTCACGTACACGGTCATCGCGACCAAGTACGACGAGGTCGTCACCCCCTACCGCTCGGGGTTCCTCGACGGTCCGAACGTCACCAACGTCGTCATCCAGGACAAGTGCGCGCTGGACCTCTCGGAGCACGTGGCGATCGGGACGCTGGACCGGATCACGTTTCACGAGGTGGCGAACGCTCTCGACCCGGCCCGTGCGACCCCGACCACCTGCCTGTCCGTGATCGCCTGACCCCTACGGCGTCAGCGGCTGTGCCGGCCCGCGGGGACCGCCTTGCGGCGGACGGCCGCGAACAGCAGCGACGCACCCAGCGCCAGGACGGCGGCGCCGCCGACCGCGATGTACGGGGTCGCGGCGTCGCCCCCGGTCTCGGCGAGGCTCTCGCCCGGACCGGAACCGGCGGCGGCGGGCTCGTTGGGCGCGACCGGCGCCGAGGACGCGGGCGCCGTCGTGGCGGCCGGTGCGGCCGCCGTCGCCTCCGCCCCGGTCTCGGCCTTGTCGTCACCGTGCCCGCCGTGCTCCACGGACGACTTGTCCTCCCCGTCCTCGATCTCCTCGTCGGTCGGCGCGGACGCCGTCGGCGCCGGGGCGCCGCCCGTGTTGCCGTTGTCCTTCCCGAACACGACGTCGGAGCAGGTGTAGAACGCCTCGGGGGAGTCGGAGCGCTGCCAGATCGAGTAGATCAGGTGGCGGCCGGACTTGTTCGGCACGGTTCCGTCGAAGACGTAGTCGCCGTTCTCCATCCGCGGGTCGGTGACCGTCGCGAACGGCTTCGCCTCCAGGTCCGACCATGTCAGCGGCTTCGAGGGGTCGTAGCCGTCCTTGGTGACGTACAGCTCGAAGGACCCCTTGTGCGGCGCGGTCCCCTTGTAACGGAAGGTGTGCTTGCCGGAGGCGAGCGTGCTGGCCGGCCAGTCGCCGCGGGCCAGGTCGAGCCCCCGGTACTTGTCGTTGCCGGCGCTGCACAGCTTGCCGTCCGGGATCAGCTCGCGGTGCTTCCCGGCGGCGTTGGCGATGTTCACCGCGTTCCAGTCGTAGAACGCCTGCGTCCCACTGGCCGCGACGGCCGCCTTGCACGCCGCCGACTTCGGACTCTCCGGCCCCTCGGCGTAACAGGCCGAGACCCGACTCACCGGATCGGTCATCGACCCATGCGCGGAGGCCGGCGCGGCGGCCAGCCCGGCGAGCGCGAGCGGCGCGACACCGAGGGCGAGAACGGTGGCGGCCGTACGGCGGCGAGAGGTCATGGGGGGACAACTCCTTCACGAGGGTGATGTGGGGGTTGCCCAGAAACTAGCCGCCACGGAGGCGGAAAAGGCCGGTGGAGAGGGGGAGACGGCGATCCTTAGGATGCCTTTAAGGCGGAGGTAAGAGGGGGCTCAGGAAGCACCCGGCGCTGCTGGTGGGACCAGCGCTTGGCGTCCGTGGGCGTCCGCCGGCAAGGCATTCCAGGCGACGGCTCGCACTTGGTCCCGCTCGTCTGTGAAGGTGCCCTGTTGCGAGCGGGGGCTTCTGGTCGGCATGTTCTGGAATGATCACGGTGTGACGACCGACTCCCGTGAACGATCCGACATGCCTTTACGCGAAGTCAGTGTTCCCGCTCCCGGCGGCGGTCGGCTGTGGGCTGAGCGCGGCGGCGGTGGGAGCCCCGTCGTGCTGCTGCACGGGGCCGGTATGGATTCCCGTCTGTGGGACGCCGTCGTTCCCGAGCTGGCACGCCACCATGACGTGATCCGCTACGACGCCCGCGGGCTGGGGCGCTCCACGCCTCCAGGCAAGCCGTTCAGTGACGTCGAGGATCTGCGCGCCGTCCTCGACCACTTCGGCCTTCGCCGAGCCGCGCTGGTCGGGTTGAGCATGGGCGGGGAGACCGCGCTGGACTTCGTCCTGGCCCACCCGGAGCGCGTCACCGCACTGGCCCTGATCGGCGCCTCTGTCAGCGGTCATGTCTGGCCGCAACGACCCGAGTTGGCGGCCTATGACACGGCCCGGCGCGAGCGGGAGACGGCCACCCTGGCCGAGCTGGAACTGACGATCTGGGCGGCCATGGGCCGTACGGCTCCCGGAGGGGAGCTCATCGAGGCGATGGTCGCCTCGAACGCCGAGCGTCGGGCCGTGAGCGAACGGCACTGCGTCGTGCCCCCGGGCCGTGATGCCGAACCACACCTCGGAGACATCGCCGCGCCGACGTTGGTCATCCACGGCGACCAGGACCACCCGGAGATCGCGGTGATCGCCGGACGACTCGTCACCGACATCCCCGGCGCCCGCGGCGAGACGATTCCGGACGCCGACCACTACCTGCCATTCCGCACGCCCGAACGCCTCACCAAGCTTCTGCTGTCACACCTGCCCTGACACGCGGACCATCGGCGATCCGCAAGGCGATTCCTTCGGATCTTCGTCCCGGGGGTCCCGGGCGGGCGATACAGTGCGCGCCGTGGATATACCCGACTGGTTCCTCTGGATCGTTCTCGGTCTGGCCGCCTTGCAGGCCGTCGCCCTCGTCCCGGTCGTCCGCCGGGTGCGCGCACCCGACTCCGCGGTGCGCTCCAAGGCGCGTCTCGAACTGCTCGAGACCGTCGGCAACATGCTGCTCTTCTGCGGCACGGTCCTGAGTCTCGTGGTGGCGGACTCCTGGTTCTGGGTCGTCATCGCCGGCATCGCGCTCATGACCGCCGTCTACGCCGTGAAGGGCGTCCGCCTGCTGCGCGCCCGCCGCCGCCCCACGGCCTGATCCTCGTCGCGCTGCCACCCGCCCCGGCCTGCCCGCCACGAAATCGACCGATCCGAGACGGCCTAGCCCAGCCGTCGGTAGCGGCGTTCCGGGCGTCCCGTCCCCCCGTACCGGAGTGTGATCTCCGCGCGCCCCGTTTCCGCGAAGTACTCGAGGTAGCGGCGGGCGCTGACCCGGGAGAGGGAGCCCGCCTCCGCGCATTCCGTTGCCGACAGGCCCTCCGGGTGGGCGCGCAGGATGCCGTCCACGAGTTCCGCCGTGTGCGCGGCGAGGCCCTTCGGGAGTTCGCGCGAGCCCGGCGGGCGGGTGCCGAAGATCTGGTCGACGTCCTCCTGGCGCGCCTCGTCCAGTGTGTCCAGGCGCGTGCGCAGCGAGGCCACGTGGCGCAGCTGCTCCTGCAGGGCGGCCTGGTTGAACGGTTTGATCAGATAGTGCAGCGCCCCCGCCCGCAGCGCCGAACGGATCATGGCGGCGTCCCGGGCCGCCGTGATGAACAGGGCGTCGACCGCGAGACCCGCCCCGCGCAGCTCGCGCAGGACCGAGATGCCGTCCATGTCGGGCAGGAAGATGTCGAGCAGCACGAGATCCGGGCGCAGCCGGTCGGCCAGGCGCAGCGCTTCCGCGCCGCTGTGCGCGACCCCGACGACGGAGAAACCGTCCACGACCGACACATAACGGCTGTGCAGCTTCGCGACCATGAAGTCGTCGTCCACCACCAGCACCTTTGTCACCCCGACACGCTAGGTCGCGACCACAAGGACCACAACGTCCGTTGATTGCGGAAGAGAGACAGCTTCTTAACGCGCAGGCAACATGTGGGCCACTTCACATCCCTTATCGAGAGGCGGCACACGTGCGTCTGCGCACCCCCCTCGCCCTGCTCGGGGCCGCGCTGCTGGTGTTGGTGGGGCCGCCCCTGCTCTCCACCGGCGGCGGCTCCGACACCGGCACCCAGATACCAGGCCTGCGGTTCATGGTTCCCAACACGCCCGGCGGCGGATACGACATCACCGCCCGCACCGCGGCCAAGAACGCCGAGGACGCCGGTCTCACCACCGACATCGAGGTCTTCAACCTGCCCGGCGCCGGCGGCACCGTCGGCCTGACCCGGCTCGTCGGCGAGCACGGCAACGGCCGGCTCGCCATGTCGATGGGCCTCGGCGTCGTCGGAGCGGTCCACACCAACAAGACCCCGAAGACCCTCGCCGACACCACCCCGATCGCCCGGCTCACCATGGAGCAGGACATCGTCGTGGTCGGCAAGAACTCCCCGTACAAGACCATCCAGGACCTGCTCGCCGCCTGGAAGAAGGACCCGGGCAAGCTGCCCGTGGGCGGCGGCTCCTCGCCCGGCGGACCCGACCACCTCGCCCCGATGCTGATGGCCCAGGCCGCCGGCATCGCGCCGAAGAGCGTCAACTACGTCCCCTTCGACGGCGGCGGCGAGCTCCTCGCCTCCATCCTCGGCAACAAGGTCGCCTTCGGCGTCTCGGGCGTCGGCGAGTACCTCGACCAGATCGAGTCCGGCGAACTGCGGCTCCTCGCCGTCACCGGCGCCGAGCGGATCCCCGGCCTGGACGCCCCCACCCTGCGCGAGGCGGGACTCGACACCGAGTTCATCAACTGGCGGGGGATCGTCGCCCCGCCCGGACTCTCGGACGCCGAGCGCGACAAGCTCGTCGGCCTGGCGAAGAAGCTGCACGACTCCCCGCAGTGGCGCGAGTCGCTGAAGAAGAACAACTGGAACGACGCCTTCCTGACCGGTGAGGAGTTCGGCACCTTCCTCACCGAACAGGACCGGCGGGTCGGCTCGGTACTGAAGGAGCTCGGACTGTGACGAACACAGCGACGACCAAGGAGACGACGGAAGAGACGGGCACGGAGAAGAAGTCCTGGCTGCGCGAGCACTCCGAGCTCGGCGTCAGCCTTCTCCTCCTCGTCATCGGCGTCCTCGTCCTCACCGACGCCCTCACCATGAACGTCGACATCGCCCAGCGCGGCCCCGTCGGCCCCAAGACCGTCCCGGTCCTCGTCGGCGCCGGCCTGCTCGTCGTCGCCGTCCTCCTCGCGATCGACGTCCTGCGCGGCGGCCGCGGCGAGTCCGAGGGCGGCGAGGACATCGACCTCTCCGAGCCCGGCGACTGGCGTACGGTCCTGCTCCTCGCCGGAGTCTTCCTCGCCTTCGCCGTCCTCATCGGACCCGTCGGCTTCCCCGTCTCCGGAGCCCTGCTCTTCTGGGGCGCGGCCTACGCCCTCGGCAGCCGGCACCTCCACCGCGACCCGCTGATCGCGGCCGGACTCTCCCTGCTCACCTACGTCGTCTTCAACAACCTGCTCGGAGTTCCGCTGCCCGGCGGCCCGCTGATGGGAGTGCTCTGACCCATGGACTCACTGAACTCCCTGATCGACGGATTCGGCACCGCCCTCACCCCGATCAACCTGCTCTGGGCCGCCATCGGCGTACTCCTCGGCACCGCCATCGGCGTCCTGCCCGGCATCGGCCCCGCCATGGCGGTCGCCCTGCTGCTGCCGGTGACCTACGGACTCGAACCGACCGGTGCCTTCATCATGTTCGCGGGCATCTACTACGGAGCCATGTTCGGCGGCTCCACCACCTCGATCCTGCTCAACACCCCCGGCGAGAGCGCGGCCGTCGTCGCCGCCATGGAGGGCAACCCCATGGCCAAGGCGGGCCGCGGCGCACAGGCGCTCGCGGCCGCCGCCATCGGCCACTTCGCCGGCGGCATGATCGGCACGCTCCTGCTCGTCGCGCTCGCCCCGACCGTCGCCGCGCTCGCCGTCGACATCGGCGCACCCGACTACTTCGCCATCATGGTCCTCGCCTTCATCGCGGTGACCTCCGTCCTCGGCTCCTCCCGCATCCGCGGGCTCGCCTCGCTCCTCATCGGTCTCACCCTCGGCCTGGTCGGCCTCGACCAGATGACCGGCCAGCAGCGCCTCACCTTCGGCTCGCTCCAGCTGGCCGACGGCATCGACGTCGTCATCGTCGCGGTCGGCCTCTTCGCCATCGGCGAGGCCCTGTGGGTCGCCGCTCATCTGCGCCGCACGGCGGGAGAGGCCATCCCGGTCGGACGTCCGTGGCTCGGCAAGGACGATGTGCGGCGGACCTGGAAGTCCTGGCTGCGCGGCCCCGTCATCGGATTCCCCTTCGGAGCCATCCCGGCCGGCGGGGCGGAGATCCCGACCTTCCTCTCGTACGTCACCGAGAAGCGGCTCTCCAAGCACAAGGACCAGTTCGGCAAGGGCGCGATCGAGGGCGTCGCGGGACCCGAGTCGGCCGCCTCCGCCTCCGCCGCCGGCACCCTCGTCTCCATGCTGACCCTGGGCCTGCCGACGACGGCCGTCGCCGCCGTCATGCTCGCCGCCTTCCAGCAGTACGGCATCCAGCCCGGCCCGCTGCTCTTCGAGCGCGAACCCGACCTGGTCTGGGGCCTCATCGCCTCGCTCTTCGTCGGCATGGTCCTGCTGCTCGCGCTCAACCTGCCGCTCGCGCCCGTCTGGGCCAAGCTGCTGCGCATCCCGCGCCCGTACCTCTACGCGGGCATCCTCTTCTTCGCCGCCGTCGGCGCGTACGCGGTGGGCGGCGAGGCGCTCGACCTGGTCCTCCTGCTGATCATCGGCCTGATCGGCTTCGGAATGCGGCGCTACGGACTTCCCGTGCTGCCCGCCGTCATCGGCGTCATCCTCGGCCCGGCCGCCGAACAACAGTTGCGCCGGGCCCTGCAGATCAGCGACGGCTCGCTCACCGGGCTGGTCGACACACCCTTCTCCGTGACCGTCTACGCCGTCATCGCGCTCCTGCTGGCCTGGCCGCTGCTGAAGAAGGTGATCATCCGCCGTCGTAACGTGTCGGCATGACACAGGACATCCTCCTCGCAGAGAACCCCGACGTCCCCCGCGTGAAGGCCGTGACCGACGCGGCCTACCACCACTACATCGAACGGATCGGCCTCGTGCCCGCCCCGATGGAGGCGGATCACGCGGCGGACGTCGCGGCGGGGAGGGTGTTCGTCGCAGGCGACCCGGTGGTGGGGGGGGGGGGGGTGCGGGGGGGGGGCGGGGACCCCGCAAACGGAAAAAAAGCCAGCCACCC
>NZ_JBHTTQ010000040.1:0-47648 GCF_042794475.1 Streptomyces sp. NPDC056527 | reverse complement strand
TTTTGGTGGGGCACCCGGGGGGGGTGGCGGGGGGGGGTGGGTTTTAGGTCGCGGGCCCCCGGGGGGAGGGCTTGGTGTCCCGGGGCCCGGGGCCCCACCACCTCTATCTCGACAACATCGCCGTCCACCCCGACGCCCAGGGCACCGGCCTCGGCCACCGCCTGCTGGCCTTCGTGGAGTCCCGCGCCCGTGAACTCGGTCTCCCCGAGGTACGGCTGCTCACCAACGCGATGATGTGGGAGAACCAGAAGATCTACGAGGGGCACGGCTACGAGGTCGTCGAACGGCGGCTGGACGGCCCGTACGACCGTATTCATTACCGCAAGCGCCTCAACTCGCCCCCGATAGGGTGAGTTTCGGACAGCAGAGGGCTTGATCCGGTATCCCTGGCGGGCGATACCACCCCCCACCCCGAAGGGACATCCCCCGATGCGACTCCGCCTCGCCCTCGCCGTCGGCACCCTGCTGGTCGCCGCCTGCGCGTCCGTCGCCCACGCCGGCCCCGGCGACGAGCTCTCCGTCGACGGCCGGGGAACCGTCGCCGCCGACGGCACGGTCACCGTCTCCGGCACCTACCGCTGCGTCGACGACAGCGCGGGCCCGGTCTTCGTCAGCAGCACGCTCGTTCAGGGGGAGCGGTCCGCCGGGATCGGCGGCACCCGGGCCGTCTGCGACGGCCTGGAGCGCACCTGGTCCAACACGGCCGTCGTGAAGGAGCCGGCCTACCGCGCCGGCTCCGCCCGGGTGCGGGCGACCCTGATGCGGCTCAACGCCGGCGGTTCGCTCGGCCTTCCGCTGCCCGGGTTCCTCGCCACGCAGGAGTCGGACGTCACCCTGCGCTGAGCAGGACGACGAGGCCGTCCCTGCCACGGTCCTCGAGCTCGTCGAGAGCCGCGACGGCGCAGTCCGCCGCCTCCGGGTCCGAGGCGGCGAGGCCACTGGCCTCGAACTCGTCCTCGTCGAGCCGCAGCACCTCGCTGCCGTCCGCCGACACCCACAAGTCCAGGTCCAGGTCCTCGACCACGACCTCGGCGCCGTCGATCACGGCCGGCCGGGTGACATCGCAGTACCAGCCCTTGAGCGTCCCGTCGGCGGAACGGACCTCCTTCACCGCGTACCAGCGGTCGCGCCAGTAGTGCTCCACGAACACATCGCCCGGCTCGAACCGTACGAAGCCGAAGTCCCGTACCCCCTCGGCCGCCCACGGAGCCCGGACCGACAGCCGGGTGCCGTCGTCGGCGAGGACCTCGGCGGGGTAGCGGATCTTCGTGCGCCCCGCCTTCACGAGCACGACCTCAACCGATGGTGCGGACATGACGTACCTCCGTCGCACAGATCTCGTAGCCGAACCACTTGTTGATCGCCAGCATCGGCTCGTTGCCGGCGTCGTTCCCGGTGAACGCCTCCGTGCAGCCGGCCGCCCTTGCCCGGTGCAGGGAATGGTTCTTGGCGAGCTTGGCCAGACCGCGCCCACGGAAGGCCGGGTCGGTGCCGGTCATCCCTGTGTTGTACCGCCCCTGGCCGTCGGTCTGGGCGGCGGTGAAGGCGGCGGGACGGCCGTCGACGACCGCGACGGTCGTCAGCTCGGGGTCGAACAGCGGATGGTTCCAGGTGGTCGCCAGCCAGTGCTCGTAGTCCGTCAGCTCGGCGCCGACATCACCGGGCTCGTCGGCCGTGGTCAGCGCGTCGAGCACGAACAGCGGACGGGGATCGGCGGCGAACTCGGCCGCGGAACGCAGTTCGACACCGGCCGGCGGCTCCTGGAGCGGCGGCAGGTCGGCGGAGGTGAGGTCGAGGCGGAGGAAGTGCGCGGAACGGCGGGCCGCGTACCCGTGCCGCTCGGCGAAGGCGCGGAACGCCGGCTCGTCGAGCACCCAGCTGTAGAGCGTGGTCGCGCCGTGCCGCGCGAGGTGCTCCTCGGAGGCCCGCACCAGCAGTGTGCCGGCGCCGAGCCCCCGCTTCTCAGGATGGACGTAGACGTTGACCGAGCCGACACCGGCCTCGGGAGCGTCGTGCGCGATACGGAGCTGGGAGGTGCCGACGATCTCCCCGTCGACCTCGGCGACCAGCGGACGCGCGTGTGCGTCGGGATGGGAGTGGGCCCAGTCGAAGGCCACCTGGGCGGCGTTGGCCAGCATGAACGGGATGGCGGCGCGCCGGACGCGGGCGAAGCCCTCGGCGTCCTCGGGTCGTACGTCACGGACGATCACAGTCATGGTGTCGCACGGTACGGGCCGAAGTGGCGCGGCCGCCTCCCCATTTACCCGGGGGCGGGGGCAGAATCGGCCCGTGACATTGCGAATCACCGTGGACACGGACTCGTCGACCGCCCCCTACGAACAGCTGCGCGCCCAGATCGCCGAGCGCGCCCGCTCCGGCGCCCTGCCGGTCGGCTACAAGCTGCCGACGGTACGCGGCCTGGCGGAGGAGCTGGGCCTCGCGGCGAACACGGTCGCCAAGGCGTACAAGTCGCTCGAGGCGGACGGGGTCATCGAGACGCGCGGCCGCAACGGCACGTTCGTCGCGGCGGCGGGCGACGCGGCCGAGCGCCTGGCGGCGAGCGCGGCGGCGACGTACGCGGCGGAGGCGAGGCGGCTGGGCCTGTCCCGCGAGTCGGCGGCCTCGGCGGTGACGGACGCGTTGCGGGCGGTGTACGGAAGCTGACTCCGCCGGGCCCCGGGGGAGGGGCGCGTCCACCCGTCCTCCCTCGGGGCTTCCTCCCGGGGGAGCCGGGCAGGGCGACGGCCCACGACGGGGCCCGCTACAGGTACATCCCCGCATCCGGGATCCGGGGCTCCGGGAGCCCGGGGGCCGACGTGCCACGGCGCAGGGCGTACAGCTCCGCCAGCGTCGCACCGTCGTGGGGAACCCCCTCCTCCGTGCCCAGCCACGCCACCGCCTCGCGGCGCGTCAAAGCGCCCACCTCGATCCGCGCCAGGCACCGTCCCGGGCGGACGACCGCCGGGTGCAGCCGCTCCAGGTCCTCGTTGGTCGTGACGCCGACGAGGACGTTGCGGCCCTGGCCGAGCAGCCCGTCCGTCAGGTTCAGGAGCCGGGACAGCGCCTGGCCCGCCGTGTGCTTCGCCTCGCCGCGGATCAGCTCGTCGCAGTCCTCAAGGAGCAGCAGCCGCCACCGCCCCTTCGCCGTGCCCTCGTCCTCGCCGATCGCGATGTCCATCAGATATCCGACGTCGTTGAAGAGCCGCTCCGGGTCCAGGACGCAGTCCACCTGGCACCAGTCCCGCCACGACCGGGCGAGCGTGCGCAGCGCGGACGTCTTGCCCGTTCCGGGCGGCCCGTGGAGGAGCAGCAGCCGACCGGCGATGTCGTCCGGGGTGACCTTCATCAGCCGGTCCATCTGGTCGGCGACCGGCGCGGTGTAGTTGGGCCGGATCTCCTCCCAGGTCCCCGCGCTGATCTGACGGGTCGTACGGTGTGGGCCGCGCCGCGGCGACACGTACCAGAAGCCCATCGTCACGTTCTCGGGCTGCGGCTCGGGCTCGTCCTTCGCCCCGTCCGTCGCCTCCTTGAGGACCTTCTCCGCCAGCTCCGCCCCGGTGGCCGTGACGGTGACGTCCGCACCCCGGTTCCAGCGGGAGACCAGCAGGGTCCAGCCCTCGCCCTCGGCGAGCAGGGCGCTGCGGTCGTCGTCCTTCGCGGCCCGCAGCACCTTCGCCCCGGCCGGCAGGAGCGTCGCGGTGGGCTTCACCCGGTCCAGGGTGGTGCTGTGGGAGTGCGGCTGCTCGCCGGTCGCGAAGCGGCCGAGGAACAGCGCGTCGACGACGTCGGCGGGTGAGTCGCTGTCGTCGACGGTGAGCCGCATCGGCAGTGCTTGCTGCGGCTCTGACGGCGGCATGGTGGCAGACATGACGGCCATGATCCGGCAATCGGGCATTCCGTGCACGGTGTTTTGAACGGGACGATCCCGCGGGTCGCGGCGATGACGGCCGCCGCGACCCCTCGGAGTCAGACCGCGTGCCGACCGGCCGCCCGCAGGGCCCCCCGCGCCCGGCGCACCACCGCGTACCCCTTGGTCAGCACCCGGTCCGCGGCGAAGGCGCGCCCGATCGCCCGGCCCTCCACCAGCCGTTCGAACTCCTCGATGCCGGTGGACCGCCGTACGGTCACCCTCTCCAGGGCGTACGGTCCCTGGCGGCGCCTCGCCGTCGCGTTGCCGACCGCGAGCGCCTGGGCGTAACCGGCCGCCCGGACGGTCCGCCGGACACGCCGGTTGGAGTATCCGTACGGGTAGGCGAAGGACACCGGCGCCCTGCCCAGCTCCTCGCGGACGATCTCCTTGCACCGCAGGGTCTCGTACCAGAGCCGTCGGTCGTCGACCTGGTCGAGCTGTGGATGCGTGTGAGTGTGCCCACCGATCTCCGTGCCGGCGGCGGCCAGTTCACGGACCTGGTCCCAGTCGAGCATCGTGTCTGGGGCCCCGCCCTCGTCGTACGCGCCGCGCAGCCAGCCCGTGGAGACGAAGAGCGTCGAGGCGAAGCCGTGCTTGGCCAGTACCGGCAGGGCGTGCCGGTACACCCCCTCGTAACCGTCGTCGAAGGTGATCAGGACCGGGCGCGCGGGCAGGGTCCCGCCCGTGCGCCAGGCCGTGGCCAGTTCGGCGGTGGTGAGCGGGGTGAGACCGCGGTCGGCCACCATCGCCATCTGCTCGGCGAACGCCTCGGGCGAGACGGACAGCCGGTGCGTCGCGGGGGCGGGCCGGTGGTCCACCGCGTGGTACATCAGGATCGGTACGGGCTCGGTCACGCGGCCACCTCCGGGGCGGACGCCGAGTCGGACCAGGCCGGGATCGGGCCCGAGGAGAACGTCGCCCCGCCCCGGCGTACCCGCAGCGCGCCCTGTACGAACCCGCCGGCCGCCACCACCACACCCGCTACGATCGCGCCCGCCCGGCCCGCGCCGCCGGGGCGGCGGAGCACGGCGTCGCGCAGTCCGCGCACGACGCCCGCGGGCAACACCCTGGTGGTGTAACGCCGTTCGGCCTCCAGTCCCTCGTTCGCTCCGACGCTCCTGGACACCAGTGCCTTGGAGATGCCCTCGGCGTACGTCCGGCTGCGGAAGTAGCCGAAACGCTCGCGGGCGGCCGGGACCTTGTGGTGGATGACGGACCGGTCGTCGATCAGCAGCACCGCGTCGGGGAGCGCCTGGGAGAGCCGGATGCACAGCTCCGTCTCCTCGCAGCCGAGCGGCCGCTTGTCGCCGTCCCGCCCGATGCCGGTGGCGAAGCCGCCGGCGACGTCGAAGGCCGTACGCCGGAAGGAGGCGTTGCCCCCCAGCACGTTGCGCACCCGGACCAGCCCGGGTGGCAGGCCCCGGTACGTACAGCCGACGACCCAGTCGAACTCCTCGGGGAACCAGGCCGGCCGCTTTCCCGACGCCCAGGCGGGGAGGGTCCGGCCGCCGACGGCCATCACGTCCGGGTCGTCGTACCCCGCGGCGAAGTACCGCAGCCAGTCCCGCTCGGCCACGGCGTCATCGTCGAGGAAGGCCACGAAATCGCCGCGGGACGCGGCGATTCCGGTGTTGCGGCCGGAGGAGAGGCCGCGGGGGCCCGCGTTGGCGAGCACCCGCACCTCCTCGCGTACCGACTCGTCCTTGAACTCCTCGGCCAGCCGGGCGAGGAGTCGCTCGTTGTGGTCGACCACGAGCAGGATCTCCAGTGCCGGATGCGACTGCGCCCGTACGGAGTCGACCGCCGCGAGGATGTCCTCCCAGCGCTCCTCCGTGTAGACGCAGATCACGACCGAGAACCGACGGTCGCTCAAGACGCCTCTCCTCGCGGAACGTTGACGGAGAAGGCGGTGGGCCGGCGGCGCGCCGCACGTCTCACACCCTTCTCCTTGAGGATGACCTTGAGGACCCGGATCCCGTCGCGGACGGCGTTGAGGTTGCTGACGCCGTGGATGCGCAGGTACTCGTGGCTCGGCACCTCCTGGACCTTCAGACCGGCCTTGACGACCCGGATGTTGATGAGGGTCTCGATCTCGAAGCCGGTGCAGTCCAGGGTGATCTCGTCGAGGCAGCGGTGCCAGAAGGCGTTGTACCCGTAGCAGAGATCGGTGTAGCGGGCGCCGAACTTCCGGTTGACCAGGGCGCACAGCGCCCAGTTGCCGAGCCGGCGGACCGGCGTCATGTCGTCCGTGCCGCCGCCGTTGGCGAAGCGGGATCCCTTGGCGAAGTCGGCGCCGCCGACCAGGGCGGAGACGTAGGAGACGATCTCCTGGCCGTCGGCCGAGCCGTCCGCGTCCACCATGACGATGATGTCGCCGGTGCAGGCGGCGAATCCGCTGATGAGGGCGTCCCCCTTGCCCTTGCCGACCTGCTTGACGACCTTGACGTCGGGCCACAGTTCACGGGCGACCCGGACGGTGTCGTCGGTGGAGTTCCCGTCGACGAGAACGACTTCGTGGATCCAGTCCGGAAGCGTCTTGAAGACGTACGGAAGATTTTCCGCTTCGTTCATCGCGGGGATGACGACACTCACCGGCGGTGTGATCGCCAAATGCGAAGTGATCGCCTTGTATTGAGCGGCTATCAGAGTCTGGTCCGCGGAATCATGGCCGGTGACGGCCGGGCGCAGGAATGAGCTCATGGCTGGTGTTTCCCTCTCGTCCGGTGGACCGCCCGCCCCCGGGCTGTCCGGTGGTCTGTCCGGTTCGAAAGGGGGGTCCTCACCCCGTCCGCACGGCAACAATCGCCGTATGGCATGGGTGAGTTGGCATCTCAAGCCGCGCGGCACGCGACTCGGCGACACGCTTGTGCACGCCGAGCACAGCACCCCCCTACCGCGCCCCGCTCCGGGACCATCGCGACGCTAGAGCCCTCCCCTGAGCCGCTTTGCCGATGGACCGATGCGGGTGAGATGTACGACGGTATTGATGAATGCGACTGTATGGCAAGTCCTGGATCGGCGACTCCCGTTTCTGCTAATTGGAGAGCCTTCTGCGGTCAGATACGGAACCGTCCCGATCGGATTTTCACAATCCGTTTGCCCAATGGTGTCATTGGGGTTGGATGAAACTTCTGAGTAATGCCGTGCGAATTCTTTTCGGGGCGCGTTCGAGCGCTCGCGGTCGCCGGCTCCGCATGATCCATCAGCTGGCTTGATTTCGACGGTCCCTGACGGAGGGTCGGCAACTTCTCGCCAAGGATTCTTGGCATGGACACTTCCAGCGCGCCGGATCCGCTGCTACTACCAAGTAACGCAGAGATCCTGCTACAGGGAGGTTCCATGAAACTGTCCCGATTCGCGGCTTTCTCGTCCTCACTCATGCTCGGCGCCGTCCTCGCCCTGACCGGGGCGGGAGCCGCGCAGGCCGCCGAAACCGCAGCGCTCGACTACGTGGCGCTGGGTGACTCGTACTCCTCCGGTGTGGGCGCCGGGAGCTACGACAGCGCCAGCGGCGACTGCAAGCGCTCCACCAAGGCCTTCCCCGTCCTCTGGAAGAACGCGAACGCACCCTCGTCGTTCGCCTTCACGGCTTGTTCGGGCGCCCGAACGGGTGATGTCACGAGCGGGCAGCTCGGACCCCTCTCCACCGCCACCGACCTGGTCTCGATCACGATCGGCGGTAACGACGCCGGCTTCGCGGACGTCATGACCACCTGCGTCCTCCAGTCGGAATCGACCTGCATCAACCGTGTGAATCAGGCCAAGGGCTACGTCGACACCACCCTGCCCGGGAAGCTCGACGCGGTGTATTCGGCCATCGCGTCCAAGGCTCCGAACGCCCGGGTCGTCGTCCTCGGCTACCCGCGCTTCTACAAGCTCGGCGGCAGCTGCGTCGCCGGGCTGAGCGAGAACGAGCGCCGCGCCATCAATGACGCGGCCGACTATCTCAACGCGGCCACCGCCAAGCGCGCGGCCGACCACGGCTACACCTTCGCCAGCGTCGTTCCGTCGTTCACCGGGCACGAGATCTGCTCCGGCTCGGCATGGCTGCACAGCGTCAACTGGCTCAACATCGGGGAGTCGTACCACCCGACCGCCGCCGGACAGTCCGGCGGCTACCTGCCCAGCTTCAGGGCTGTGGCGTAGCTGACCCGCTCGGGGAGGTGACCCCGTCCGTCGGGGTCGCCTGCTCACAGGTCACCGAGAAGGCCACCCAGTTCGAGCGCTTCTCGACCGGGGCGCGCACCTCCAGCCGGATGCGGTCGCGGCGGGTCTCGTCCGCCCGGTACGTCAGTTCGGTGTGCTCGACCCCCTTCTCCCGCGGGCCGTCCGCGGCGAACTCCAGCGTCCGCCAGTCCGTCGCCGGGCTCTCGCCGCTCTCCGTCACCCAGCGGTACTCCACCGAGACCGGCGTACGCCCCACGGTGATCACTCCGGCGAAGGCGGGGGCCGAGGCCTCCGGCGGCGGACAGGCACCGCTGTAGCTGTCGCGCAGGGCCCGCACGTGCACCAGGACCGTCTGCGCCGGCGGCGGGGTGGTCTGCGTCGTGGGCGGGCTGCTCGGGGTGGCCGTGGTCCTGGTGGGCGAGGGAGTCGCCGGTGACGTCGTGACCGGGGCGCTGCTGGTCGCCGTGCCCCCCGGATCCTTGTCGCCGTTCTGGTTCCGCAACAGCGCGTACGTCAGTCCGCCCACGGCCAGCAGCAGAAGGGCCACCCCGATCGCGAGCACGGTGCCGGCCCGGCTCGGGCGGTCCTGGGGCGCCTCGCCGGTGGGCCCGGGGGGCTGGTGGTACGGAAGGGGCATGGGCGGAGTCGACCCGGCCGGCTCCGTCGGACCGGCGTGGTCGTACGGCTCCGAGGGCACCGGCGCGGACCGCGGCGGCCCCGGGCGCGGCGCGCCGCCCGCGGCCACCAGCCTCAACTCGCTCTCCGCCTCGGCCGCTTGGAGCCGCTCCTGCGGATCTTTGCGGAGCAGCCCCTCGATCACGGGGGTCAGCGGGCCGGCTCTGCGCGGCGGCGGCAGCTCCTCGTCCACCACGGCCCGCAGGGTGCTCAGCGGGGTGTCCTGACGGAAGGGCGAGGCGCCCTCCACCGCCGCGTACAGGAGCACTCCGAGCGACCACAGGTCCGACGAGGGTCCGGGAGTTCGGCCCAACGCCCTTTCCGGTGCGAGGAATTCGGGCGACCCGACCAGCTCGCCGGTCATCGTGAGATTGGAGGTCCCCTCCACCGCCGCGATGCCGAAGTCGGTGAGGACGACCCGTCCGTCGTTGGCGAGCAGCACATTGCCCGGCTTCACGTCCCGGTGCAGCACCCCTGCCTCGTGCGCGGCGCGCAGCGCGGCCAGTACGTCGGCGCCGATGCTCGCGGCGCGCTGCGGGGACACGGGGCCCTCCGCGTCGAGGACGTCGGAGAGCGTCAGCCCGCGGATCAGCTCCATGACGATCCAGGGCCGGCCGTCCTCGGTGGCCACGTCGTACACCGTCACCACGTTCCGGTGCGAGATCCGGGCGGCCGCCCACGCCTCCCGCTCCAGGCGGGCGTAGAGCCGCCGCTCGTCGTCCCCGGCGAGCCCGGCCGGGGCGCGGACCTCCTTGACGGCGACGTCGCGGGCCAGGACCTCGTCCCTGGCCCGCCATACGGTGCCCATGCCCCCCTGGCCCAGGACGTCGAGCAGTCGGTACCGCCCCGCGATCACGGTCATGGCGTGTCCCCGTCCGTCGTCCACCGGTGGAACATTCCTGCCCCCGCCCCGGCCACTTCGAACACCGCGCCGCGAGCCTCGGGTGATCTTGGTGGTGGAGATCACACACCGTCAGAAGACGGAGATCGGCGAGCTTGCGTGCAGGATGGTTCGTGACGGTTCGGCAGGTGTTCGAGTGCTGTCCAACTCGCCCTGGAATCAGATGGATTCGGACAGTAACCGTCAACCCCCGTACGAGTGCGGTGAATCCTGCCGCCGGGATACACGAGTGTCACAGCGGGGCGATAGGGTTAACCTGCCCGGGCTGGGTGCCCTCGTTAGGGTGGGGAGTGACATGGAACAGATAGCAATGCGCAGCAGGCCGCGAGTGCCTGCCATCACATGCGGGAGCAGCGCGACCAGTTCGCGACTCGACCGCCATCTCGCGGTGCTCGGCGGTCCCGTCGTGCCACAGCGCGACGCGGCCGAGGCGACGCTGCTGATGCTGGAGCTGACGTCGCGTGACGTCTCGCACAGCCGTCGCAGCAAGAGCGCGCGCGTCTCGCTCTTCGCCCCTCTGCGCCGCCTGCGGCGCTCCCTCTTCGGCAGCCGCGGCTGAGCCGGCGTTCCTCCGGGGTCGTGGGCACCTGATCCGCAGGGCTGGGATCCCCCTGGGGGTACCTCCCGGGCGAAGCTCCGGGGGAGAAGCCCCGGGGGCAGGTGGGCACACCCCCGAAGACGTCGGCTGCCGCACCCCGCTCACCCCCGCGGCCCCGTCACGCCACGACACCGTCCCCTCGTAGCGCCTCCAGCTCCGCCGGCCCCACCCCGAGCTCACCGAGTACCGCATCCGTGTCCTCCCCCAACGCCGGGATGCGCCCCATCCGGGCTTCGGGTCCGTCCGGGAACGTGACCGGCGGCAGCAGGGTCCGCAGCGGCCCGGCCGCCGAGTCCATGAACCGCCACCGGTCCCGCGCCGCCAGCTGCGGATGCTCCGCCAGATCCGCGACCGTGTTCAGCCGCGCACACGCGACCCCCGCCGCGTCCAGCCGTGCCAGCGCCTCCGCGGCCGTCAGCGGCGCCAGCGCGTCGGCCACCACCGCGTCCGTCTTCGCCCGGCCGGCCACCCGGGCCGTGTTCGTGGCGAAGGCCGGATCGTCCGCCAGATCCGGCCGCTCCAGGACCTGTTCGGCCAGCCGACGCCACTCACGGTCGTTCTGGACCGACAGCAGGACCAGGCTCCCGTCGGCCGTGGGATAGGCGTCGTAGGGCGCGATGACGGCGTGCGCCAGACCTGTGCGCGCCGGTGCCGTGCCCCCGTGCATCCCGTGGTGCAGCGGATGCCCCATCCACTCGGCCAGCGAGTCGAGCAGGGACACCTCCACGGGGCCGCCCCGCCCGGTCGTCCCCCGTCGCACCAGCGCCGCGAGGACGCCTGTGCAGGCGTACATCCCCGCCGCGATGTCGGCCGCCGGAATCCCCGACTTGACCGGCTGTTCCTCGGTGCCGGTCACCGAGACCAGCCCCGCCTCGCACTGCACGAGCATGTCGTAGGCCCGCTTGTGCGCGTACGGCCCGCCCGGCCCGTACCCCGAGACGTCCACAGCGATCAGCCGCGGATGCGCGGCGCAGAGCGTGGCCGCGTCCAGGCCGAGCCGGGCCGCCGCGCCCTGCGCCAGGTTCTGTACGAAGACGTCGGCGCCGGCCACCAGGCGACGGACCAGGTCGAGACCCCGGGCGTCCTTGAGGTCGACGGCCACCGACTCCTTGCCGCGGTTGCACCACACGAAGTGCGAGGCCAGGCCCCGTGCCGCCGTGTCGTAGCCCCGGGCGAAGTCCCCGCCGTCCGGACGCTCGATCTTGACGACGCGGGCGCCCAGGTCCGCGAGCTGGCGGGTGGCGAAGGGGGCGGCGACGGCCTGTTCGACCGCCACGACCGTGATCCCCTCCAGGGGGAGTGGCTGAGTGCTCATGACAGCCCTGCCTACCCTGCGGGCGGCGCCTTGTCACCGTCGCCCTCGTCACCGTCGTCCTCGGGCGGCGTCAGCCGCGGGCGTAGCGCCGCACCGCCGGCGGGGCGAAGACCGCGATCAGCCCCAGCGACCAGAGGAGCGCCCCGGCCACCGGGTGCGCCACCGGCCAGGCGGCGTCCGCCGGTACGGTCGCGTTGCCGAACAGCTCCCGTACGGCCGTCGTCACCGCCGAGATCGGGTTCCACTCGGCGACCGTCCGGAGCCAGCCGGCCATGTTCTCCGTCGGGATGTAGGCGTTCGAGAGCAGCGGCAGCATGAACGTGGCGCTGCCCAACTGGCCGGCCGCCTCCTCGCTCCGCGAGGCGAGGCCCAGCAGGATGCCCACCCAGGTCGTCGCGAAGCGGAAGAGCAGCAGGAGGCCGAAGGCGCCCAGCGCCTCCAGGGCCGTGCCCTCGATCCGCCAGCCCATGGCGAGCCCGACCAGGATCATCGGGACCATGCCGACCGCGCTCGTCACCAGGTCGGCGAGCGCCTGCCCCAGCGGAACGGCGGTCCGGCTCATCGGCATGGTCCGGAAGCGGTCCGTCACGCCCCGGTGGGAGTCCTGGGCGGCCTGGAACATCCCCGTCATGAGCCCGCCCGCCGCCGTCGCGACGAGCAGTCCGGGCACCAGGTACGCCCGGTACTCGGTGCCGGGCATCGCGAGCGCGCTGCCGAAGACGTACCCGAAGAAGAGCAGGAAGACGATCGGCATCGTCTGCGTCATGACGGCGATCGCCGGGGCCCGGCGGACCTTCCGCAGATGGCGGCCGAGTACCGCCCACCCGTCTCCCACCGCCGCCCCTATGGTGAGCGCTTCGCGCGCACCTTCCTTCTCGTGGTGGACCAGCGCGCTCATGCCGCGAGTTCCTTTCGGTCGGTGAGGCGCAGGAACACCTCGTCCAGGGTGGGCGGACGCAGGGAGGCGTCGACGATGTGGACCCCGGCCGCGTCGATCTCGCGGACGATCCGGGGGAGGGTGAGCGTGCCGTCCGTGGTCACGGCGCCGACCGTGCGCCGCTCGGCGTCCAGCGCGGGGGCGGAGCCGGTCAGCCGGTCCAGGACGGCGGCCGCGGCGTCGAGCAGCGCCGGATCGGCGACGACGACCTCCGCCCGACTGCCGATCATCGCCTTGAGTTCGGCCGGGGTGCCGCGGTGAGCGGCCCGGCCCTCGTCGATCAGCACGATGTCGTCGGCGAGCTGATCCGCCTCCTCCAGGTACTGCGTGGTCAACAGCACGGTCGTGCCCTGCGACGCCAACCCCCGTACGGCGTCCCAGATCCCGTTCCGGCTGTGCGGGTCGAGCCCGGTCGTCGGCTCGTCGAGGAAGAGGACGCGCGGCGGGACGAGCAGGCTCGCCGCGAGATCCAGCCGGCGGCGCATCCCGCCCGAGTACGTCCGGGCGGGCCGGCCGGCCGCCTCCGTCAGGCCGAACTGCTCCAGGAGCTCGTCGGCGCGGGTGCGCGGGGCGCGCAGCAGCCTGGCAAAGAGCCGCAGGTTCTCGGCGCCGGAGAGGTCGCCGTCGACCGAGGTGTGCTGGCCGGTGACGGCGATCCGCCTCCGCACCCCCGCCGGGTCGCGCACCACGTCGTGCCCGGCGACCCGGGCGCTGCCCGCGTCCGGGGCGACCAGCGTCGTCAGGACCCGGACGGCGGTCGTCTTGCCCGCGCCATTGGGGCCGAGAACACCGCAGACCGTGCCCTCGGGGACGGCGAGATCGAGCCCGCGCAACGCGTGGACGTCGCCGTAGCGCTTCCTCAGACCCTCACTAAGTACAGCGTACGTAGTAGTCATGGCTCGACCATACCCCACTACGTACGCTGTACGTAACTACGATGATGGGGAGGTGATGATCAATGGCGGGCCGAGCGGCCGAACCGGAAGTGATCTGGGCGCGCCCCGAGCGCACGGGCCGTGGCCCGAAACCGGCGTACAGCAGGGCCGACATCGTGGCCGCCGCGGTCCGCATCGCCGACGCGGACGGGATCGACGCGCTCTCGATGCGCCGGATCGCGGCCGACATCGGCTGCGGCACGATGTCGCTCTACAACTACGTGCCGCGCAAGGAGGATCTGTACGAGCTGATGGTCGACGCCGTCAGCGGCGAGTACGACCTCCCCGACCCTCCGAGCGGTGACTGGCGCGCGGACATGCTCCAGGTGGCCCGCGAGGCCCGGGGTATCCTGCGCCGTCACCCGTGGGTGATCAGGCTGATGACGACCGGGTACGCCTACGGCCCCAACGCGCTGCGCTTCCTCGAAGGGTGTCTGGCCTGCCTGGACGGTCTCGACCTGCCCGGTGGCACCAAGATGGAGCTGATCGCGACGGTCAACGGCACCGTGATGACGATCGTCGCCAACGAACTCGCCATCGCCGAGCGGGCCCGCGGACTGCCCTGGTCCGAGGAGCAGGAACAGGCGGTGCGCGGGGCCTATCTGTGGGAGCGGCTCGCGGGCGGCGCCTACCCCCGACTGGCCGCGGTGTTCGGTGCGTCCGGGGTCGGACCCCTCGATCCCGACGAGATCTTCGACCGGACCCTGGGGCGGGTCCTGGACTCCTTCGTCGCGGGCTAGAGCAGCGCGAACTGACCCTCCGGACCCTCCTCCTGGTGATCCAGTACGGACGCGGGGCGGCGGGCCGCGTCCGGTACCGGCAGCACGCCGGCCTCCCGCAGCTCGTCCCGGGTCAGCGGCGCGCCGCGCGTGAGCGCCTCCCGCTCCGCCTCCCGCTGGGAGAGCAGGGCGAGGACGGTGATCAGCTCCAGCAGCTCCGAGGTCCACTCCTGCGGCCAGACCGCCGGGCCGATCGCCTCCAGGCCGCCGGGCTCGGCGGGCACGGTCCGGTGCGAGAACCACTGTTCGAGCATCCGTACGCCGCCGACACGGAACTCCCACGCCTCGGCCGGGACGGGGGAGATCCTGCCGTCGTCGAGGGTCAGCGTCTCCTCCTCCGGCTCGTACGCGAGCACGGTCGGCCGGGCGGGGATCGGCGCCCGCACATAGGGCCGGCGGCCACCGGGCAGCCGGGGCCGCTCGCCGCCACGGCCGCCCCGCAACTGGATGTCGGTGAGCCGTCGGCCCAGCGCCACACCCGTGGCCCAGACGTCCGGGTCCGCCGGGAGCGGGACGCGACAGCCGGCGGGGGAGGGACGGGCGGCCGCAAGGGCCCAGGCCAGTACGGACTGCGGGTCGACCGGCCGCCCGTACCGTTCGCTCAGCAGCGGGAGCAGACCGGGCGCGAGGTTCGGCTCCTCGCCCCCGGGGCGACGGAAGAGCGGCCGGATCCGCCCCGGCCGCCCCGCCGGGGAGCGGCCGTCGGGCAGCGCCGAGGTCACCAGCAGCGCGGGGCCCGCCGCCCCCGGCACATACCCCTGCTCCACCGCGAACAGCTGGCGGTCGTCGGCGACCCGCCACAGCTCCGGGCGGGCGGTGTCGATGAGCCGGTGATCGGGGAGCAGCCACTGCTCGTCGAACGGGCCGTGGACCAGCCGTACCGGCTCCGGGCACGGCCCCGACTCGCGGACGAACCGGACGGTGCCGGTCCGCTGCCCGGGCAGAGCGGCCACCGAACTCGACGGCGTACGCGCCCGGCTGGGACGGAACAGCTCCTCGCGCTCGGTCCCCTCCGTCCCGACGAGACGGTCCCAGCGCGCCCGCAGCGTACGGACGTCGGGCGCCACGATCCAGGAACGGCCGAGCCGCAACGGCGCGACGGACCACGGCATCAGCTCGTCCAGGAGGGGCGCGTCGTCCAGCGGTACGTCTTCGGTCACGCCCCGGATGCTAGCGAGCGGGCTCAGTGCGCCTCCACCGTCACGGTGAACGAGAAGCGGTCGCCCCGGTAGCGGATCCGGGCCACGTCGACCACCCGGCCGTCGTCGTCGTAGGTCACGCCGGTGTAGTGGAGGATCGGGGAGAGCAGCGGCACTTCGAGGAGCGCGGCCGTCTCCGGGTCGGCGAGACGGGCCTCGACGGTGTCCGTGATCCGGCTGATCCGGACCCCCATCACGTCCCGCAGCACCTTCGTCATCGGCCAGCGCTCCAGATCGGCCGGGTCGAGACCGGCCGCGATCTCCGGCCGTACCGCGTTCTGCGCCCAGTTGGTCGGCTCGCCGGTCTCCCCGTCGCGCCGCAGCCGCCGGTACGCGACGACCTCCGTCACATCGGGGAAGTACTCGGCCAGCTCGCCCGGCACCGGCTCGGCACCGTGACCGAGGACGGTGGTCCGCTCGCCGGACTGCTGGGCCACGATCGCGTCGATCGAGCCGAGCAGCCGGCGCGGGCTGGAGCGCCGGGCGCCCGGTTCGATGAAGGTGCCGCGCCGCCGGTGCCTGCTGATCAGGCCCTCCTCCTCCAGCTCCTTGAGGGCCTGGCGCATGGTCAGCACGCTCACGCCGTAGTGCGCGGCGAGCTGCTCCTCGGTGGGCAGCCGCAGCGAGGCGTCGGGCGTGCGGCCCAGTATGGAGGCGCGCAACGACTGCGAGACCTGATACCACAGCGGCAGCTTGCGGTTCAGGACCAGCGAGTCGGGAGCGAAGGCGGTCACGGCGTTCTCCGTACGACGACTACGACGAGACTCGACGGCTACGAGACTCTACGGCCGGAAGTGGCGCTCCAGACCCTGCCACACGTCGTCGTACCCCTTCTGCAGATGGTCGGCGTTCGCGGCCTGGCCGGTGGCGGTGACGGGCCAGCGGGTCTCGAACATGAAGGCCAGGCCGTCGTCGATCCGCTGCGGCTTCAGCTCCGCCGCGCTGGCCTTGTCGAAGGTCTCCCGGTCCGGACCGTGCGCGGACATCATGTTGTGCAGCGAGCCGCCGCCGGGGACGAAGCCCTCCGCCTTGGCGTCGTAGGCGCCCTCGATCAGGCCCATGTACTCGCTCATCACGTTGCGGTGGAAGTACGGCGGGCGGAAGGTGTCCTCGCCGACCAGCCAGCGCGGCGCGAAGACCACGAAGTCGACACCCGCGAGGCCCGGGGTGTCGGAGGGCGAGGTGAGGACCGTGAAGATCGACGGGTCCGGGTGGTCGTACGAGATCGTCCCGATGACGTTGAAACGGTGCAGGTCGTAGACGTACGGGGTGTGGTTGCCGTGCCAGGCGACGACATCGAGCGGGGAGTGGCCGTACGTCGCCGACCAGAGGTTTCCGCAGTACTTGTTGACGACCTCGACCGGGCCCTCGACGTCCTCGTAGGCGGCGACGGGCGCGCGGAAGTCGCGGGCGTTGGCGAGGCCGTTGGCGCCGATCGGGCCGAGGTCGGGGAGCTGGAAGGGCGCCCCGTAGTTCTCGCAGACGTATCCGCGGGCGCTCTCGTCCAGGAGCTCGACGCGGAAGCGGACGCCGCGCGGGATCAGCGCGACCTCGCCGGGGCGGGCGGCGAGCAGGCCCAGCTCGGTGCGGAGCAGCAGTCCGCCGCGCTCGGGGACGATCAGCAGCTCGCCGTCGGCGTCGCTGAAGACCCGGTCCATGGAGGCGTTCGCGTGGTAGAGGTGCACGGCCATGCCGGCGCGCTGGGTGGCGTCGCCGTTGCCGCCGAGCGTCCACAGGCCGGCGAGCCAGTCCGTGCCCGGCGCAGGGTCGGGCAGCGGGTTCCAGCGCAGCCGGTTGGGGTCGGCGACCGTCTCGGTGAAGGGCGCCGAACGCAACGCGCCGTTGTCGATCCGCGCGAACGGCGGGTGCGCGGCCGACGGCCGGATGCGGTAGAGCCACGAGCGGCGGTTGTGCGCGCGGGGCTCGGTGAAGGCGCTGCCGCTGAGCTGCTCGGCGTACAGCCCGAGGGGAGCGCGCTGCGGCGAGTTGCGGCCGTGCGGCAGCGCGCCGGGCACCGCCTCCGAGCTGTGCTCGTTGCCGAAGCCGGTGCTGTAGTCCAGCGCCTCGGCCACTTTTCCGGCCTGCTCCGTCGGCTGTTCCGTGGTCATCGCCCGCTCCTGTTCTGAGCCCGCAAAGGAATCCTATGGATGACCGTAGGATTCCGCGACCGCTCGCGTCAACGGGTCACGGTTCGACGTGATGCGTGCAGAAGGGGTTCCAAAAGATGAACATTGCTCTACTCTCACGCGCATGTCGTGGACCCGTAGGCTCCTTGTCGCGCTCTCGGTCGTTCTCGCGGCGCTCGCCGCCGCCCTTGTCACCGCTCCCGTGGCCCAGGCACACGAGGAGCGGCCCGTCACCTTCCCCGACGGCTCGGGCAGTGTGCCGACGCTGCGCACCGGGGAACCCGATCTGCTCGTCTGCAAGACCGACCGGGCCGACTTCACCCGTCGCGTATCCGGCTTCCCGGCCGAGGTGAAGACCCGGAACCTGGCCCTGTTCGAACGCTGTACGCGGACCGGCTACCGCCATCTCCAACACGCCGTCGACGCCGTCGACCGGCCGGGCATGACCATCGCCGTCCTGCCCGGCCTGTACGAGGAGGAGCCCTCGCAGCCCGCGCCGACCGGCGCCTGCGCCGCGCTCAAGGCGCCGAACTCCGCGCTCGGCTACCAGATCCTGTCGTACGAACAGCAGAAGCAGTGCCCCCACAACCAGAACCTGGTCGCGATCCTCGGCAAGAGGAACCTCCAGATCGAGGGCACCGGCGCCTCGCGCCTCGACGTCGTCATCGACGCCAAGTACACCAAGCTCAACGCGATACGGGCCGACGAGTCAGACGGGATCTACTTCCGCAACTTCACCGCCCAGCGCACCACCTTCAACTCGCTGTACGTGCTCGCCGGCGACGGCTTCGTCATCGACGACGTGCTGACCCGGTGGAACGACGAGTACGGCTTCCTGACCTTCGCCTCCGACCACGGCCTGTACAAGAACTGCGAGTCGTACGGCAACGGGGACTCCGGTATCTACCCCGGCTCGGCCTCCGACATCAACGACGGCCGGGGCTACGACGTCCCGCGCTACTCCATCGAGATCACCGGCTGTCGCAGCCACCACAACATGGTCGGCTACTCGGGCACGGCGGGGGACTCGGTCTACGTCCACGACAACGAGTTCGACCACAACATGGGCGGCGCGTCGATGGACTCCGCCTTCCCCGGTCACCCCGGACTCCCGCAGAACCACGCCCGCTTCGAGCGGAACCTGATCCACGACAACAACCAGAACTACTACCGCCACGTCGCCGACGGCACCTGCGCCAAGCCGCCCGTCGAGCGCGGCTACGAACAGGGCGTCGTCTGCCCGCAGATCTCCATGCCGCCCGGCACCGGCATCATCACGGCGGGCGGCAACTGGAACCTGTACGAGAACAACTGGGTGTACGGGCACCAGCGCGCCGCCTTCTTCCTGAGCGCCGTCCCCGCCTTCATCCGCGGCGAGTCCGCCTGGGGCAAGCAGACCGACACCTCCCACCACAACCGCTACGCCGGCAACCATCTGGGCGTCGACCGCTCCGGCGCGGCCCGCCCCAACCGGGCGGACGTGTGGTGGGACGGCCAGGGCGGCGGCAACTGCTGGCAGGCCGACGCCGGGGCTTCCAGCCCGGGCTCCCTGCCCGAGTGCGGGGCGCGGCGGGGCGACGTCTCGGGGGACACCGACCGGCTCGTCGGCGAACCGGCCAAGCTGGCCCACCTCCTCGTCTGCGCCGACTACAACGTCCAGGCGCGGCGGCTGCCGGCCGGCTGCGACTGGTACGGGGCGCGGGGCATCCAGCGCGTCGAGACCCAGCTCGCCCTCGCGGTCGCGGTCGTCCTCGCCCTGGTCGGCGGCGTCCTGTGGTGGCGCAGGCTCCGCGGCAGCCGGTTCGCGGGCGCGGCGACCCTGGTGGGCCTCGCGGGCCTGGCGCTGGACGTGGCCGGTTCGACCCTCGGCCTGTCCTCGGGGCCCGTTCCCGCCCTGGCGCTGCTCCTGATCGGCGCCTGGTGGACGGCGCTCGGCCTGGCCCTGCGGCCGTCCCGTCCCGCCTTCGCCTGGACCACCCTCGCCCTGGGCGCCCTCACGCTCCTCGACGCCTTCGACAAGGCCGTCCTGATGATCCCGTGGATCCCCCTGAGCCCGGCCTGGCTGCGCGGGCTGCTCGCGGTGGTGTGGGTGCTGTGGGCGGTGGTGGCGGCCGGCCGCCGCACCCCACCGGCCAGGGTCGCCCCACCGGCAACGCAGGACGAACCCGCCGAGACCGCTGGAGGCCGGGCATGAGCGCCGAGCCGACAACCGGCACTCCCGCGCCGACCCACCCACCCACCCCGGACACGACGGGCGGGGGAGGGTCCGACCGGGGTGCCCTGCCCGGCGCGGGCGGGGGTGGGGCCGGCCGGGGTGGGAGCGGCGGGGGAGGGGGTGCCCTGCCCGGCGCGGGCGGGGGGATCGGGCGGGGCGTCGTCCTTGCCGGGGTCGTCCTCGCCGTCGTTCTGGGCGCCGCCGGGTGTGGCGGTCGGGCCACCACCCACCACAAGCCCGGTACGAGCCACGAGGAGGCGACAGCGGGCAGCGGCACGCTGCTCGCGGCGAAGGACGAGGCCGGGCACCGGCTGCGGGAGGTGCCCGCAGCCGGCGCCCCCGTCGTACGGGCCGAGTCGCGGCCCGACACCGAGGGCGGCTGGAACATCCACCTGACCGTGGAGAGGTTCCGCTTCACCCCCGAGAGCGTCGGCGGCGCCGCGATCCCGGGCCGCGGACACGCCCGGCTCCTCGTCGACGGGAAGGAGGCCGGCCGCGCCTACGGCCCCTGGCGCCACATCCCGCCCGGCGCGCGCACCGTGACCGTCCGCCTCCACGCGGACGACCACACCGTCTGGGCCGTCGCGGGCAAACCGATCGAGGTCACCGTCCCCCTGGCCGGCGCCGCGCCCACCGCCGGCGCCCCGGCGGCCGGGACACCGACCGCCACCGCCCCCGACCGGACCGTCGAGATCACCGTCACCGGAACCTCCGTACAACCGCCCCCCTCCCGCGTCGAGCTGAAAAAGGGCGAGCGCGTCACCCTTCGCGTCACCAGCGACCGCGCCGACACCCTCCACGTCCACGGCTACGACCGCGAACTGCCCCTTGCCCCCGGCAGGCCCGCCTCCCTCACCCTGACCGCCGACCGCACCGGACTCTTCGAGGTCGAGACCCACGAGTCCGGACTCCTCCTGACCCAACTCGCCGTCCGGTGACGGCTCCCGCGCACCTCCTCGCCCACGGAGTCGGCTCCCGGCACGACCTCCCCCTCTCGCCCTTCTACGCCTACGCCGGCGCGTTCGCCGCGCTCTTCGTCTCCTTCCTCGCCCTCGGTCTGCTCTGGTCCTCCTCCCGCTTCCGCGGCGACCGGGCGGGCCGCCCCCTCCCCGCCGCCCTCCAGCGCCTCGCCGACGCCCCGGCCACCCGCACCGCGCTCCGCCTCATCGGCGCGGCCGCCGGCCTCGCCGTCCTGCTCCATCTCCTCCTCGGGCCCGACGATCCCGACCGCAACCCGGCCCCCGGCGCCGTCTACGTCCTGCTGTGGGTCGGGCTCGTCCCCGCCTCCCTCCTCCTCGGCCCCGTCTGGCGCCTCCTCAACCCCCTGCGCACCCTGCACGCCCTGCTCCCCGCGCCCCGAGCCCCCCGCCCCGTGCCCACCGGTCTCGGCATCCGCCCGGCCGCCGCGGGACTCCTCCTCTTCGCCTGGCTCGAACTCGCCGCCCCCGACCCCGCGTCCACCACCACCCTGCTGACCTTCCTCGCCGTCCTCACGGTCACCGGGCTCCTCGGCGCCGCCCGCCACGGCCCCGACTGGTTCGCCCACGCCGACCCCTTCGAGGTCTACTCCTCCCTCCTCGCCCGGCTCTCCCCGCTCGGCCGCCGCGCCGACGGCCGACTCGTGCTGCGCTCACCCTTCGACGGCCTCGACTCCACGCCGCAGACCCCCGGCCTCGTCGCCACCGTCTGCGTCCTCCTCGGATCCACCGCCTACGACGGCGTCTCCGACAACCCCCGCTGGATCACCACCCTCCAGACCTCCGCCCTCGGCCCGACCCTCACCGCCACCCTCGGTCTGCTCGCCGCCGTCGCCCTCGTCGCCGTCCTCTACGCCCTCTGCGCCGGCACCCTGCGCCTGATGACCCGCACGCTCACCCACCCCCTCACCTCCTTCGCCCACTCCCTCCTGCCGATCGCCCTCGGCTATCTCGTCGCCCACTACTTCACACTCTTCGTCACCGAAGCGCCACGTACAGTCATGATGGCAGCGGGCACTGACAACGCCTCCGCGCCCGCCCCACCCCTGAGCCCCGGCGGCCTCGCCGCCCTCCAGGTCGCCGCGATCGTCACCGGTCACGTCCTCGGCGTCGTCGCCGCCCACGACCGCTCCGTGCGCCTCTTCCCGCCCGCCCGGGCGGTGGCGGGCCAACTCCCCCTGTTCGCGCTGATGATCGCGTACACCCTCGGCGGAATCGGCCTGCTCATCGCCTGAGCCGGCGCAGACACCACCCAGGCAGGCGCCATCGGCGCGGCCTCCGACCCGCGCAAGCACCTCCCGCGCAGTCTCCGACCCGCGCAGACACCTCCCGCGCAGCCCCCGACCCACGCATCTCCTGACCCGACCGGAACGGAGCGGCATCATGGACCCCGTGCCCCCGCCCTCACTCCGCCGCACCCCCGTCCAGCAGCGCAGCGCCGAGCGCCTCGCGCGGATCCTCGACGCCTGTGCGGAACTCCTCGACGAGACCGGTTACGAGCAGCTCAGCACCCGCGCCGTCGCCATCCGCGCGGGTGTCCCCATCGGCTCCGTCTACCGCTTCTTCGGCAACAAGCGCGCCATGGCCGCGGCCCTCGCCCAGCGCAACCTCGACCGCTACGCCGAGCGGATCTCCGCCCGGCTCGCCGCGGCCGGCGATGTCGACGCCCACGGTGCGATCGACGGCGTCCTGGACGAGTACATCGCCATGAAGCGCACCGTTCCCGGGTTCGCCCTCGTCGACTTCGGCGTCCCGGCTCCGCCCACCGACGAAGGATCGGGTGAGGACCCCAACCATCTCGTCGCCGACCGCCTCTGCGGTCTGCTCGCCGCGCATCTCGGCCGTACCACCGACGACGTCCTGCGCCGCAAGGTGCTGGTCGGCGTCGAGGCCGCCGACGCGCTGCTCCAGCTCGCCTTCCGTACGGACCCGTCAGGAGACCCCGAGCTCGTCGCCGAGACGCGCGAGCTTCTCTACGCCTATCTCGCACCGTCGCTGACTTGACCCTCCCCACCGTGCGTACCGGTCGGTATGCTCGCGGGTGCCCGCGCGTCCCAGCCGCCGCCCCAGGGAGCCCGCCATGTCCACCGCCCTGCGCATCTGTCCGCTCTGCGAAGCCACCTGTGGGCTGACCCTCACCCTCGACGGCTCCCGTGTCACCGGCGCTCGCGGGGACCGCGACGACGTCTTCAGCCAGGGCTTCATCTGCCCCAAGGGCGCCTCCTTCGGCGAGGTCGACGCCGACCCCGACCGGCTCACCGGGCCCCTCGTCCGCAAGGACGGCGCCCTCCAGGAGGCCACCTGGGCCGAGGCGTTCGACACCATCGCCGCCCGCGTCCGGCCCCTGATCGAGGAGCACGGACCGAACGCGGTCGGTGTCGTCCTCGGCAACCCGAACGTCCACACCATGGCCGGCGCGCTCTACCCGCCCCTGCTGCTCGGCGCCCTGCGCACGCGGAACCTCTTCACCGCCTCCACGCTCGACCAGATGCCCAAGCACGTCTCCAGCGGACTGCTCTTCGGCGACCCCTTCGCGATCCCCGTCCCGGACCTGGACCGCACCGACCATCTGCTGATGCTCGGCGCCAACCCGCTGGACTCCAACGGGAGTCTCTGCACCGCCCCCGACTTCCCCGGCAAGCTCAAGGCGCTGCGCAGGCGCGGCGGCACCCTCACCGTGGTCGACCCGCGCCGCACGCGCACGGCCCGGCTCGCCGACCGCCATGTCGCCATACGCCCCGGCGCCGACGCCCTCTTCCTCGCCGCAATCGTCCACACCCTCTTCGCCGAGGACCTCACGGACCTCGGTGCGCTCACCGAGCACGTCGAGGGAGTGGAGCAGGTGCGGGAAGCGGTACGGGACTTCACGCCCGAGGCCGTCGCCACCGCCTGCGACCTGGACGCCGCCGTCATCCGTACCGTCGCCCGTGAACTGGCCGCCGCGCGCACGGCCGCCGTCTACGGCCGCATGGGCAGCTCCACCGTCGCGTACGGCACGCTCGCCAACTGGCTCGTCGACGTCCTCAACGTCCTCACCGGCAACCTCGACCGCCCCGGCGGCGCGCTCTTCCCGCTGGCGGCCACCGCCCCCGCGCCCCGCCCCGCGGGGCCCGGCAAGGGCTTCGCCCTGGGCCGCTGGAGCAGCCGCGTCTCCGGTCACCCGGAGGCCAAGGGCGAGATCCCGATGGCGGCCCTCGCCGAGGAGATCGAGACGGAGGGGGAGGGGCGCATCCGCGTCGTGATCACCGTCGCCGCCAACCCCGTCCTGTCCGCACCCGACGGGGCGCGCCTCGACACCGCCCTCGGTGCCGTGGACTTCATGGTCGCCGTCGACCCGTACCTCAACGAGACCACCCGGCACGCCGATGTCGTGCTGCCCCCGCCGCCGCCCTCGCGGAGCGCCCACTTCGACTTCGCCTTCAACAACTTCGCCGTCCGCAACCAGGCCCGCTTCACACCCGCCGCCGTCCCTCTGGAAGAGGGACGCATGGACGAGTGCGAGATCCACGCCCGGCTGATCCTCGCCGTCTCCGGGATGCACGGCGCGCCGCCCTCGGCCGTCGACGACCTCGCCATCGACAGCACCCTCGCCAAGGCCGTCGCACAGGAGCACTCGCCCGTCCACGGCGCCGACCCCAAGGCCGTCGCGGCGCAGCTGAGCGGCGCGACCGGCCCCGAGCGACGCCTCGACATGATGCTGCGCCTCGGCCCGTACGACCTGGTCCTCGAAGACCTCCGCCGGGCGCCCCACGGCGTCGACCTCGGCCCGCTGCAGCCCCGCCTCCCCGGGCTCCTCAAGACCCGCAGCGGACGCGTCGAGCTGCTGCCCGCGCCGATCGCCGCCGATCTGCCCCGGCTGCGCGCCGCCCTCGACGCCGAGCCGGGCGGCCTCGTTCTCGTCGGCCGGCGTCATCTGCGCTCCAACAACAGCTGGCTGCACAACGCGCCGTCCCTCAACGGCGGCTCGAACCGGTGCACCCTCCAGGTCCACCCGGACGACGCCGACCGGCTCGGCCTCGCCGACGGCAAGCCCGCCAGGATCGCGGCCGAGGGCGGCGCGCTGGAGGTGGAGGTGGAGATCACCGACACCGTACGGAACGGGGTGGTGAGCCTTCCGCACGGCTGGGGCCACGACCGTCCGGGCACCCGGCTCGCGGTCGCCGCAGCCCGTCCCGGCGTGAACGTGAACCAGCTCCTCGACGGCACCCGGTTGGACCCGCTGTCCGGCACCGCGGTGCTCAACGGCTTCCCCGTGGAGCTGGCACCCCTGCCGTGACCTGGGGTTTTGCTCGTATTGCTCACACGTCGACATCTTGTTAACCGCGGAAGGGGGCACCTAACGTCATCCGAACGCCGCACCGGTGGGAGCCGCCCCGGTGGGAGTTCAAGGGTGAACGTGAGGTGTCCTCCATGCTGACCGTCCTCGGCTTCGCCATGATCGCGACCTTCCTGGTCCTGATCATGATGAAGAAGATGTCGCCGATCGCGGCGCTCGTGCTGATCCCCGCGTTGTTCTGCGTCTTCGTCGGGCAAGGGGCCCAGCTCGGCGACTACGTCCTCGAAGGCGTGGGCAAGCTGGCGCCCACCGCGGCGATGCTGATGTTCGCCATCGTCTACTTCGGCGTGATGATCGACGTCGGTCTCTTCGACCCGATCGTCCGGGGCATCCTGCGCTTCTGCAAGGCCGATCCGGTGCGTGTCGTGGTCGGTACGGCGGCACTTGCCGCGATCGTCTCGCTCGACGGCGACGGCTCCACCACTTTCATGATCACCGTCTCGGCGATGTATCCGCTCTACAAGCGGCTCGGGATGAGCCTGGTCGTCATGACCGGTGTCGCCGCCACCGCCAACGGCGTCATGAACACCCTGCCCTGGGGCGGCCCCACCGCCCGCGCCGCGACCGCGCTGAAGCTGGACGCGGCCGACATCTTCGTTCCGATGATCCCGGCGCTCGGCATGGGCCTGCTCTTCGTCTTCCTTCTCGCGTACGTCCTCGGCCGCCGCGAGCGCAAGCGCATCGGCTACCTCACCCTGGACGAGGTCCTCGAGCCGGCGCAGACCGAGACCGTCCTCGTGAAGGCCGGGGGCGGCGCGGACACCGCGGAGGCGTCCGGCGGTGCCGGTGACCCTCTCGGACGGGCCGGTGCCGCCCCCGGACAGCCCGAGGGGGCTTCCGAGGAGGGCTTCCCGGGCCTCGATCCCGACCGCCCGACCCTGCGCCCCAGGCTCTACTGGTTCAACGCCGGACTCACCGTCGCGCTGCTCACCGCGATGATCCTCGAACTGCTGCCGATCCCGGTCCTCTTCCTCCTCGGCGCCGCGCTCGCGCTCACCGTCAACTACCCGAACATGGCCGACCAGAAGGCCCGGATCGCCGCCCACGCCGACAACGTCCTCAATGTCGCCGGCATGGTCTTCGCGGCCGCCGTGTTCACCGGGGTCCTCACCGGCACGGGCATGGTCAAGCACATGGCGGACTGGCTCGTGGGCGCGATCCCCGAGGGCATGGGTCCGCACATGGCCCTGGTCACGGGCCTGCTCAGCCTTCCGCTCACGTACTTCATGTCGAACGACGGCTTCTACTTCGGTGTCCTGCCGGTCCTCGCCGAGGCGGGCGCGGCCCATGGCGTGTCCCCGCTGGAGATCGCCCGCGCCTCGATCGCCGGCCAGGCCCTGCACATGTCGAGCCCGCTGGTTCCGGCCGTCTACGTCCTCGTCGGCATGGCGAAGGTGGAGTTCGGCGACCACACCCGGTTCACGGTCAAGTGGGCGGCGCTCACCTCGCTGGTGGTCCTCGCGGCCGGGATCCTCTTCGGCATCATCTAGCGCGCGGTTCGCGGCGGGCGGCGGTTCCTCCGCCGGGGGAGTGAAAGTCGGAGGGTGGGCGGCGTTGCTGCCACCCTCCGTATTCCTGTCATGACAGAAAGTCAGATTATCGGTTGATCATCTGATGTCTTCATGACTGGAGGAACCTTCGCATGACCGCTCTTGCCGTCCGTCCTCTTCTGTCCGCCGCGCTGGTCACCCTGGCTTTCGGCGGCGCCACCCTGGCCGGTGCGCCCGCGGCCGTCGCCGCCCCCGGTGACAACGGTGACGTCAAGGTCCACCATGCCGGGCGTCCGGGCGAGGAGCCCCGTACGGGCGAGAACAATCCGGTCAACAATCCCTCGGTCTGCACCTTCTACTTCGCCGCCTTCAACTTCGACGGGCTCCAGACCATCAACTGGGCCATCACACCGCAGCCAGCGGTGGACAGTGTGACGACGAGCGGCTCGATCACCATCGACGCCGCGGGGCACGGGATCAGTCCGGATCTGACGCTCGCCGACGGCAGGTACAAGGTCGAGTGGACCTGGGAGGGCCAGCAGGGCGCGGAGAAGAGCAAGGTCTTCAGAGTCGACTGTGACGACAGCACCAGCCCGCCGCCGACGAACGGGAACGGCGGGAACGGCGGCCCCGGAGCCAACGGCGGGAACGGCAGCACCGGGAACGGGAGCACCGCAAGCCCCGGAACCGCCAACGGCAGCGGTAGCTGGAACGGCGGGACCAGCACCAGCACCAGCAGCGCGAACGGCTGGAGCGGTGGCAGCGGCGCCACCAAGCCCCCGCAAGGCCCGGTCGGAGCGGGTGGTGGCGGCAGCGCCGACACCACCGGGACGGACAACTCCGTCTTCGGGGTCGGATCGGCCATCGCCGCCGCCCTCGCGGGTACGGTCGGCCTGATCCTCGTCCGTCGGTCGCGCCGCCGCACCGATGGCGCCGCGTAGGTCCCGCTTCACGCGCAGGCAGCGGCGCCTCCTCCGGCTGACCCGGACGGTGGTGGTGACCCTGTCGCTGGTCGGCGGCGGCATCTGGTGGGCACAGGACGAGGAACCGTCCGACCCGCCGATCGCCGCCCCGACCGCGCACGGGGCGGGCGCGGAATCCCCTGCCGCCCCGGCCGGGTCGGGGCGACCCCCCGACCAGAAGCCCAAGGCGCGGCCCCAGCCCCGGCCCACGGCTTCGGCCACGCGCAAGGCGCAGCCGCGGCCCGGGGCTCCGGCCGCGCCCAAGGCGCGGCCCACGCTCGATCCGCTGCCCGCGCCCCTGGCGCGCTCCCGCCCCACCGGCATCGCCGTCCCGGCGATCACCATCGAGGCCCCGTTGCTCGGCCTGGGACTCGACTCCTCCGGACGGCTCGGCACACCGCCGGCCGACGACCCCCGGATCGTCGGCTGGTACAAGGACGGCCCGACCCCGGGTGAACGCGGCACGGCCGTCGTCGTCGGCCACCGCGACACCCGTACCGGGCCGGCCATCTTCCTCAACCTCGACTCGCTCACCCCCGGGAACACCGTCCGTGTCGCCCGCGCCGACGGCCGGGTCGCCGTCTTCACGGTCGACAAGGTGCGCACCTACACGAAGGAGCAGTTCCCCGACCGAGAGGTGTACGGCTCCACGGGCCGCCCCGAACTGAGGCTGCTCACCTGTGGCGGCTCGTTCGACCCGAAGAGGGGCTACGAGTCGAACATCGTCGTCTACGCCCACCTCACCGACATCGCCCGGGAGATCTGACCCGGGTGACCGGTGCGTTCCCGGGGAGTCATGACCGTAAGGAATCCCGGGCCCCGGCCCCGAGCCGGCAAGGAAGCGCACATGCCCCTCGGTCTGCCGACCACCCGCGCCCGTGTCGCCGTCGCCACCGTCGGGTTGCTGATCGCGGCCGGCGCCCCCGCCGCGTACGCCACCCTCGGCGAGGACGCGACCTCGCCCGCCGCCGGCACGGCACAGACGCGCGGCAAGGCCTATGTCGAGACGCGGCTGTTCTTCGGGACGGAGCGCCCCGACGGCGGCCCGGACGTCACCGACCAGCAGTTCATGGCCTTCGTCGACAAGGAGGTCACTCCGGGTTTTCCGGCCGGCCTGACGGTCCAGGACGGGCGTGGACAGTGGCGTGACGCGAACGGCACCATCGAGCGGGAGCGTTCGTACGAGCTGATCCTTCTCTACCCGTCGGCCGAGGCGCGGCTCCACGACCCGAGGATCGAGCGGGTCAGGGAGGCGTACAGGAAGGCGTTCGGGCAGGAGTCCGTGGCGCGGCTCGACGAGCCGACCCGCGCCGACTTCTGAGCCGGCGCGACGGAGGGAACGGTACGAAGGCGGCTCTGGCGCCAGAAAACTATCAGCGCTAGTTTGGGTCGCGGACGACGAACCGGCCGGTAGGTGCGGAACAGGTGCAGAGGAGACAGCGGATGAAGAGCCACGACGCGATGTACATCGGCGGGGAGTGGCGTCCGGCCGCCTCCACCGACACCATTCCGGTCGTCAACCCGGCGGACGAGCAGGTCATCGGTCACGTCCCCGCCGGTACCGCCGAGGACGTCGACGCCGCCGTCCATGCCGCGCGCGCCGCATTCCGCGGCTGGGCCGCCACCCCGCCGGCGGAGCGAGCCAAGCTGATCGGCGCGCTCCGGGACGCCCTCGCGGCCCGCGCCGAGGAGATCGCCGCCACGGTCACCGCCGAGCTCGGCGCCCCGCCGCAGTTCGCCGCCGCGGTCCACGCCGGCCTGCCGATCGCCGTCGCCGGTACGTACGCCGATCTCGCCGCCGCCCACCCCTTCGAGGAGAAGGTCGGCAACTCCACCGTCTACTCCGAGCCCGTCGGCGTCGTCGGCGCGATCACCCCGTGGAACTACCCGCTCCACCAGATCGTCGCCAAGGTCGCCCCCGCGCTGGCGGCCGGTTGCACCGTCGTCCTCAAGCCCGCCGAGGACACCCCGCTGACCGCCCAGCTCTTCGCCGAGGCGGTCCACGCGTCGGGCATCCCGGCGGGGGTCTTCAACCTCGTCACCGGCCTCGGCCCGGTCGCGGGCCAGGCGCTCGCCGAGCACGAGGGCGTCGACCTCGTCTCCTTCACCGGCTCCACCGCCGTCGGCAAGCGGATCGGGGCCCTCGCGGGCGGCGCCGTGAAGCGGGTCGCGCTGGAGCTGGGAGGCAAGTCCGCCAACGTCATCCTGCCGAGCGCCGACCTCGGCAAGGCCGTCGCCGTCGGCATCGCCAACGTCATGGCCAACTCCGGCCAGACGTGCAGCGCCTGGACCCGGATGCTCGTCCCCACCGACCGCTACGACGAGGCGGTGGCGCTGGCCGCCGAGGCCGTGAAGAAGTACGTCCCCGGCGACCGCGTCGGCCCGCTCGTCAACGCCAGGCAGCAGCAGCGGGTGCGCGGGTACATCGAGAAGGGCGTCGAGGAGGGCGCCCGGATCGTCGCAGGCGGCCCCGAGGCCCCGCGCGAGACCGGGTACTACGTCTCCCCGACCGTCTTCGCCGACGTCACCCCGGACATGACCATCGCCCAGGAGGAGATCTTCGGCCCGGTCGTCTCGATCCTGCGGTACGAGGACGAGGAGGACGCCCTCGCCATCGCCAACGGGACCGTGTACGGGCTCGCCGGCGCCGTCTGGGGCGAGTCGGAGGAGGCCGTCGCCTTCGCCCGCCGGATGGACACGGGCCAGGTCGACATCAACGGCGGCCGCTTCAACCCGCTGGCCCCCTTCGGCGGTTACAAGCAGTCGGGCGTGGGCCGCGAGCTCGGCGCCCACGGTCTGTCCGAGTACCTCCAGACCAAGTCCCTCCAGTTCTGACCCCGTTCCGAGCCTGCTCCGGTCCCTTCCGGTCCCTTCCGGTCCCTTCCGGGCCTGAGCCTTTCCGAGCCTGTTCCGAGTCCCTGAGGAGCAAGACGCGTCATGAGCGTGGTCCGCGCCGCCTTCCTGCCCGCCGTAGGCTCTCCGCTGGAGATAGCCGGTATCCGACTGCCCGAGCCCGGCCCAGGCCAGGTCAGGGTCCGCCTCGCTGCCGCCGGGGTCTGCCACTCCGACCTTTCCCTCTCCAACGGGACCATGCGGGTGCCCGTCCCCGCCGTCCTCGGGCACGAGGGCGCCGGCACGGTCGTCTCCGTCGGCGAGGGCGTCACCCACGTCGCCCCGGGTGACGGTGTCGTCCTCAACTGGGCGCCGTCCTGCGGCTCCTGCCACCCCTGCTCGCTCGGCGAGGTCTGGCTCTGCGCCGACGCGCTGACCGGTGCCGGGAGGGTGTACGCCGCGACCGAGGACGGCACCGAACTCCACCCCGGCCTCAACGTGGCCGCCTTCGCCGAGGAGACCGTGGTCGCGGCGAACTGTGTCCTGCCCGTGCCGGACGGGGTCCCGCTCACGGACGCGGCCCTGCTCGGCTGCGCCGTCCTCACCGGCTGGGGCGCGATCCACCACTCGGCGCGGGTACGGGAGGGGGAGTCCGTCGTCGTCTTCGGCGTCGGGGGCGTGGGCCTCGCCACCCTGCAGGCCGCCCGGATCGCCGGCGCCTCGCCGATCATCGCGGTCGACGTGTCGCCCGAGAAGGAAGCCCTGGCACGGGCCGCGGGGGCGACGGAGTACGTCGTCGCCTCCGAGACCACCGCGAGGGAGATCCGCCGGCTGACCGGCGGTCACGGCGCCGACGTGGCCGTCGAGTGCGTCGGCCGCGCCACCACGATCCGTACCGCCTGGGACTCCACCCGGCGCGGCGGCCGCACCACGGTCGTCGGCATCGGCGGCAAGGACCAGCAGGTCACCTTCAACGCCCTGGAGCTCTTCCACTGGGGCCGGACCCTGTCCGGGTGCGTGTACGGGAACTCGGACCCGGCCGCGGACCTGCCCGTCCTCGCCGAACACATCCGGGCCGGCCGCCTCGACCTGAGCGCCCTGGTCACCGAGCGGATCACCCTGGACGGCATCCCGGGCGCCTTCGACAACATGCTCGCGGGCAAGGGCGGCCGGGCACTGGTCGTCTTCTAGAGGGCCTTGCCTGTCCCGACGCTGTCGGCCGGAGTCCTGGACGGGGGCTTCGGCCGGGAGCGCGAGACCGCCACGCCCGCCAGGCACAGCGCCCCGCCCGCGAGCGTGAGCAGCCCCGGGAGCTCGCCGAGGAGCACCCACGCCATGCCGACGACGAGTGCGGGCACGGCGTACGTCGTCGCGCCCATCCGGCCCGCGGTCGTACGGGCCAGGGCGTAGGCCCAGGTGGTGAAGGCGAGGGCGGTCGGGAACACCCCGAGGTACACCATGTTCAGCGTCGCGGAGAGCGGCGCCCGGCTCGCCTCTTCGACGAGCCGCGGGGCGAAGGGAAGGCAGGCCACCGCCCCGACGAGGCACCCGAAGGTGGTGATCTGCAGTGCGCTGCCGTGGGCCAGGGCGGGCTTCTGCGCCACGACACCGCCCGCGTAGGCGACCGCCGCCAGCAGGCAGAGCGCGACACCGAGGACGGACGCGTGTCCCTCGCCGGACATGGAGAACCCGACGGCGATCGCGCCGGCGAAGGAGACCGCCATGCCCGCGATCAGCCGGGGCGGCAGCTTCTCGCCGAGGAACCGGGCGCCGAGCAGCGCGATCAGGATGGGCCCGATGTTCACGACCATCGCGGCCGTGCCGGCGTCGACCTCCTGTTCGCCCCAGTTGAGCGCCACCATGTAGGCGCCGAACCACAGGAGTCCGGACACCGCGATCCCCGGCCAGGCGGCCCGGGAAGGAAGCCCCTCCCGCCGTATCAGCAGGACCGCTCCGAGGACGAGTGCCCCGGCGAGGAGCCGGCCGAGGGCGAGCGCGCCGGGGGAGTAGGCGGCCCCGGCGCTGCGGATCGAGACGAAGGCGGAGGCCCACAGGACGACGGTGACACCGGCGGCGGCGAGCGCCAGGCGGGAGGTGGCGGGAGACTCGGTCATGGGGTGACCGTAGGCCCTGGACCCTTCGGCGCTCACCGAATTGTTTCCGGCTCGATGCCGAGGGCCAGCCGAAGGGCCCGCTCGCCCGGCGGGGTCACCTTCACGGCCCGCTCGGACCCGATCCGTACGCACCAGCCCGCGTCGAGGGCGTGCCGGCAGAGCGCCGCGCCCGCCACCCCCGCCAGATGAGGCTTCCGCTCGGTCCAGTCGAGACAGCCGCGGGCGACCGGCCGCCGCCCCGTGGCCGCGAGGGCGATCCCCAGCTCCCCGAACCACTCCACGCCCGCGTCCGTGAGCGCGAATCCGGTGTCCTGGCGCAGCAGTCCTCGCACGGTCATCGCCTCGGTGATCGTGATCCCGAGCCGCCCGGCGAGATGGTCGTAACAGGTCCGCCCCCGTGCCATCGCCTGCCCGGCGCTCGCGGCCCGCAGCGAGCCCGGTGGCGGCCTCCGCGCGGGCTCGGAGCGGGTGGCCAGATCCTCGACGAGGTGGGCGATCCCGGCGTCGGCGAGGCGCACGTACCGGTGCCGCCCCTGCCGCTCCTCGGCGAGCACCCCGCCCGCGACGAGCTTCCCGAGGTGCTCACTGGTGGTGGAGGGCGCCACGCGCGCGTGGCGCGCCAACTCCCCTGCGGTCCAGGCCCGCCCGTCGAGGAGGGCGAGGAGAAAGGCGGCGCGGGTCTCGTCGGCGAGGAGCGCCGCGAGGGCGGCGAGGTCTTTGGCTGCCATACGACAAGGTTCGCGCACCTGCTCTTCGGCAGCCGCCGAAGTGTGCCGATTCCGCCGCCGCTCCCGAGGGCGCGGCGGGCGGAGGTCGTACCAGGCCGCCGGATCGGCCCCGGTGCCCGGCGACTTCCGGGCGGCGTCCATGTCCCCGCGCCGCACCGCCGCCGCTACGAGCCGCTCGTCGAGTCCTCTCGCGACCACGTCCCCCGTACCCCCGTCTCGTACTGCATCGCCAACCCGTCGAGCAGCGCCCTCAGTCCCGTCTCGAAAGCGCCCTCGTCGACCTTCTGGCGGTGCTCCGCCAGAAGGTGCGCCTGGCCCAGGTGCGGATAGTCCGCCGGGTCGTAGGCCGTCTCGTCGTCGACGAAGCCGCGGGCGAAGGAGCCCAGCGCCGAGCCGGTGACGAAGTAGCGCATCAGCGCGCCGATGTAGGTCGCCTGGGCGGGTGGCCAGCCCGCGCGGACCATCGCGCCGAAGACCGCGTCGGCGACCTTCAGGCCCGCCGGACGGCGGCCCGGGCCCTGGGCCAGGACCGGGACGATGTTCGGGTGGTCGGCGAGGGCTGCGCGGTAGGAGGCCGCCCAGTCGTGCAGGGCCGTGCGCCAGTCGCGCGCGTCGCCCTCCTCGAACATCGACAGGTCGACCTTCGCGCTGACGGCGTCGGCGACCGCGTCGAGGATCTCGTCCTTCGTGCGGAAGTGGTTGTAGAGCGACGGTCCGCTCACCCCCAGCTCGGCGGCGAGCCGGCGGGTGGAGACGGCGGCGAGGCCCTCCGCGTCCACGAGCGCGCTCGCCGTGTCGACGATCCGGTCTCGGCTGAGGAGGGGCTTGCGCGGTCGGGCCATGGCGCACATAGTAGGCGTGCCCGCTAAAAACTAGCAGTGGTAATTAAACGTGAACGGAAGCCGAGGTGTCGGGCGTGAACCTGGAGCTCAGCGAGGAGCAGGAAGCCGTACGGCAGCTCGCCCACGACTTCGTCGCACGCGAGGTCAGCCCGCACGTCGTCGAGTGGGACCGTGCGGAGGACGTCGACCGGTCGATCGTCAAGAAGCTCGGCGCCGTCGGCTTCCTCGGCCTCACGATCCCGGAGGAGTACGGCGGCTCGGGCGGCGATCACCTCGCCTACTGCCTCGTCACCGAGGAGCTGGGGCGCGGCGACTCCTCCGTGCGCGGCATCGTCTCCGTCTCGCTCGGTCTCGTCGCCAAGACCATCGCGGCCTGGGGCGACGAGCGGCAGAAGGCCGACTGGCTGCCCCGGCTCGCCTCGGGCGAGGCCCTCGGCTGCTTCGGTCTCACGGAGCCCGGTACCGGCTCCGACGCCGGCAACCTCGCCACCAAGGCCGTCCGCGACGGGGACGCGTACGTCGTCAACGGCTCGAAGATGTTCATCACCAACGGGACCTGGGCCGACGTCGTCCTGCTCTTCGCCCGCACCGACGACACGCCCGGTCACCGGGGCGTCTCCGCCTTCCTCGTGCCCACCGACACCCCCGGCCTCACCCGCCGCACCATCCACGGCAAGCTCGGTCTGCGCGGCCAGGCGACCGCCGAACTGGTCCTGGAGGACGTCCGCGTCCCCGCCTCCGCGATGCTGGGCCCCGAGGGCAAGGGCTTCTCCATCGCCATGTCCGCCCTGGCCAAGGGGCGCATGTCGGTCGCGGCCGGCTGTGTCGGCATCGCGCAGGCGGCGCTCGACGCGGCCGTCCGCTATGCCGGGGAGCGCGAGCAGTTCGGCAAGCCCATCGCCTCGTACCAGCTGGTGCAGGAGCTGATCAGTGACATCGCCGTCGACGTGGACGCCTCCCGGCTGCTGACCTGGCGGGTCGCCGATCTGATCGACCGCGGCCAGGAGTTCGCCACCGCCGCGTCGAAGGCCAAGCTGTATGCCTCCGAGGCCGCCGTCCGTGCCGCCAACAACGCCCTCCAGGTCTTCGGCGGCTACGGCTACATCGACGAGTACCCGGTCGGAAAGCTGCTCCGGGACGCCCGCGTGATGACGCTGTACGAGGGCACGAGCCAGATCCAGAAGCTCATCATCGGGCGGGCGCTCACGGGTGTGTCCGCGTTCTGAGTACCTCGCGCTACGCCACTGAGTATCCGGGCGGATGTGGCGGGCGCCGCATCCGCCCGATGCTTCGTCCATGAGCGACACACCCGTCAAGCAGCAGAACACCGCCGCCTACTACCTGCAGGCCGTCCTCTCCTTCGGACTCGCGCTCGCCGCCGTGGCGATCGGCATCTACCAGCTGGACGCCGACGCGTGGGTGCGCGCCTTCCTCGCCATCGCCGTCCTCTACCTGACCACCTCGGCCTTCACCCTCGCCAAGGTCGTCCGCGACCGCCAGGAGGCGGGTCAGATCGTCAGTCGGGTCGACCAGGCCCGCCTCGAGAAGCTCCTCGCCGAGCACGACCCCTTCCAGAAGCTCTAAGCGCTTGCTCAGCTTCGTTGTATGGTGTTCGTCCTGACAGCTGGAGTGAGGGGCGAGCGATGAGCGTGGCGGAGGAGACGCCCGGCGGCGAGGACATGCCGTGGGGCGAGGTCACGCCCGAGGCGGCCAGGCGGCTGCTCGTCGCGGCCGTCGAGGCGTTCGCCGAGCGCGGGTACCACGCCACGACGACCCGGGACATCGCGGGCCGGGCCGGCATGAGCCCGGCCGCGCTCTACATCCACTACAAGACCAAGGAAGAGCTGCTCCACCGGATCAGCCGCATCGGTCACGACAGGGCCCTGGAGATCCTCCGGGCCGCCGCCGACGGTGAGGGTACGGCCGGGCAGCGGCTGGCGGACGCCGTACGGTCCTTCGTGCGCTGGCATGCCGAGCGGCACACCACCGCTCGGGTAGTGCAGTACGAACTCGACGCGCTCGCCCCCGAGCACCGCGCGGAGATCGTCGAGCTGCGCCGCGAGTCCGACGCGGCCGTACGCCGGATCATCAACGAGGGTGTGACGGCAGGGGAGTTCGACGTGCCGGACGTGTCCGGCACGACCGTCGCGGTGCTCTCGCTCTGCATCGACGTGTCACGCTGGTTCAACGTGCAGGGCCGTCGGACGCCGGACGAGGTCGGCGCGCTCTACGCCGACCTCGTCCTACGGATGGTCGGCGCTCAGAAGTAGTAGCGCGACACCGACTCGGCGACGCAGACCGGCTTGTCGCCGCCCTCGCGCTCCACCGTCACGGTCGCGGTGACCTGCACACCGCCGCCCGCCTCGACGACGTTCGTCAGCACGGCGGTGGCGCGCAGCCGTGAGCCGACGGGTACGGGAGAGGGGAAGCGCACCTTCTCGGTGCCGTAGTTGATGCCCATCTTCATGCCTTCGACGCGCATGATCTGCGGGACCAGCGTCGGCAGCAGCGACAGCGTCAGATAGCCGTGCGCGATGGTCTTCCCGAACGGCCCGGTGGCCGCGCGCTCCGCGTCCACGTGGATCCACTGGTGATCGCCGGTCGCGTCGGCGAACAGGTCGATCCGCTTCTGCTCGATCTCCAGCCAGTCGCTGTGCCCCAGCTGCTCGCCGACTCCGGCGCTCAGCTCCTCGGCGGAGGTGAAGATCCTCGGCTCGGCCATGTCCCTGCTCCCTGTCTCTCACCCGGCTTGACGCTCGTTGCTCGTCGCACATCTAAGCGACTGCTTAGTCTGGCTGGGTGGTGAGGGCTCTGTCAACGGTTCGGAAGGGTCGAGCAGTAGGGTTCGAGGAGTGCCGCAGATTCCAGAGAAGATCCACGAACTCACCGTCGGCCAGCTGTCCGCGCGCAGCGGCGCCGCCGTGTCCGCCCTGCACTTCTACGAGTCCAAGGGACTGATCAGCAGCCGCCGTACCAGCGGCAACCAGCGCCGCTTCGGTCGCGACATCCTGCGCCGCGTCGCCTTCATCCGGGCCGCGCAGCGCGTCGGGATCCCGCTCGCGACCATCCGCAACGCGCTCGCCGAGCTCCCCGAGGAGCGCACCCCCACCAACGAGGACTGGGCGCGGCTCTCGGCGGCGTGGCGCACGGAGCTGGACGAGCGGATCAAGCAGCTCGGACGGCTGCGCGACCATCTGACGGACTGCATCGGGTGCGGATGCCTGTCGCTGAAGAACTGCGTGCTGTCCAACCCCGACGACGTCATCGGCGAGCAGATGGCGGGCTCGCGGCTGCTGCCCGAACGCCGGGAGGATTAGACCCCACCGCCGGGGCCGGCGGGCCCTCCTCGGGCGCAGGGGCGATCCCCTCGATGCCGGAGCGCCGGACCGGTCCTCCTCCGCCCCGGAGCGCCGGACCGTCCCGGAAGGGCCACCGCGGCCAGAGGGGACGGCCGGCGGTCCCGCGCATGCGGAGAGGGGCCCGCCACCCCCGTGGACGGGCCCCTCGGTTCCGGCGGGGCGGATCACTCGTACTCGGTGCCGCCCTTGCGGGTCAGATAGGCCGGGCTGACCGCCTTGGCGATGGCGCGGCCGCCGACCACCGGGCTGTACCGCTCCGTCACCGGGCGGATCACGACGCCCTCCCGCAGGTGCAGCTCCCGCCCGGAGACGGTCTCCCGGCCGCTCGCCACCTCCAGCACCCGCTCCAGGTGGTACGGCCCGGTGTACAGCCTTGGTACGAGCGGCAGTTCGCCGGGCTCCAGGACCTCGGCCGGGTCCAGCCAGCGCACTTGGCCGTCGATCTCGGCCGACACGTCGAAGACGGCGTAACCGATGCCTTCGCTGCGGGCGTTCGCGCCGTAACCGAGGTCCTGCACGCCGGCCCCGTACACCTCGCCGAACAGCCCGACCCGGCCGGCGCCGAGGCGAGCGGCGAGCCGCGCCGCGACCGCCTTCACGTCATGGCCGTGGACCGCGCGCCAGTACAGATTGCGCGGGTCCTCCTGGAGGGCGAGTCCCTTGGCCCCGAAACCCTTCGAGGAGACCCGCAGCCGGTCGTCCTCGACGACGTAGGTCGCCAGGCACGCCGTACCGTGCAGCTTCTCCGTCAGGACCACCGGCTCGCCGGGCTCGAAGATGTCCGGATACCGCTGAAGGTTCTCGATGTCGACCCACGGCAGCAGATCCGGCGCGGACTCGACGTCCCCGCTCATCGTCGTCGGGATCGGCGGCACCCACTTGGTGATGCCGAGGAGTTCGGCGAAGTCGGTTCCCTCGGTGACCGCCGCGGCCAGGTCGACATCCGCGAGCGCCTTGGGCCGGCACACGATCCCCTGCGACAACTCGCCCCGCAGCCGCACCGCCTTGACCCGGTCCGACGCCTTTCCGGCCAGCCGTCCGGTCAGCCCCAGCTCGTCGACGAGCGCGACGGGGAGCACCGCCTGCTCCGGGATGTAGACCGCGACCTCGCCGGTGCGGTACGCGCCCTTGGCGACGACGGCTCGGTAGAGGCCGACCTGGGCCAGTTCGAGGGCGTCGGCGTTGGGGTGGTCATGGACGGTCAGGGTTTCGGCGGTGACGCGCAGTGTCGACATGTCGGTTCTCCGGCAACTCAGGGGCAGGCGTGTGGCGTTCTCATCGCCGGACACTGTGCCCGTGCGAATACCCCCTGGGCCAGCGGTTTTCGTCCTGGTAGCCTCCCGCCCCCGCGGATGGCGCTACTCCTCCGAGAGCGCCGCCGAGACCAGCTGGGCGTTGTCCCGGGCAAGGCTTCCGTCCGGCAGGAACAGGGTGTCCTCCAGACCGACACGCGACGCCAGGCCGAGGCGGCGGGCCAGCCGCAGGACCGGCCACGCGCCGGCGTCCGTGCCGTGGAGGAGGATCGGGAGGCCGTGGGCCTCGCCCACCTCGGCGAGCAGCGCCCGGGCGGCCGTGACCGGGTCGGGGCCGTGGACCTCCGCCAGGACGCGCAGCACTCGGGGAGCCAGGGGCGAACCGAGGAAGCGCTCAGGACCGTTCGTACCCGGCCGCAGGCCCGCCTCCACGCCGACGCCCCGCTCCAGGAGCACGGCCGCCAGTTCCTCCGCGCCCGGCTCGTGCCAGCGCACCGAGGCGTGGTCGGGGAGGACCGTCCAGGCGCGGACGCGCTCCACTCGCCGTACCGGATCGGGCTCCTCCGCCACGCCGGTCGTCACCCCCACCGGAACGTCCACGGCCGCGCGGATCGCCGTCAGGGTCTGCGCCAGCACCCGGGGCGAGAGCGTCTCCCCGCCGCACGGAGTCCTGGGGTGCACATGAACGTCCGTCGCCCCGGCCGCGACCGCCCGTGCCGCCGCTTCCGCCATCGCGGCCGGCGACATCGGCACGGCCGCCGAATCCCCCGGACCGCGGCCCCCGTTCAGACAGACCTGCATCACGCCACGGAAGCAAGCCGTGGAACCGTGTCCCGCGCCCGTGCCAGCGCGCCCGCCGTCAGCACCGCCCGCGGCACCACGACCCCGCAGTCACCGCACACCGGACCGAACCACGGCTCGTCGTCCAGATCCGGCCGCCACTCGATCCGGGGCCCCGCGCACACCGGGCAGCGCTCCCCGGGCGCGGACTGCAGCGCGGTGATCAGCCGCCGCAGCACCTCGGCCAGCGGCTCCGAGGGATGCAGCGCCGGATCGTCGCACCGCGCGACCCCGTTCCCGCCCCAGGTCCGCAGGTGCCAGTCGTCCAGCGCGCCGGGCCGCCGCAGCCCGCCGTGCTTCTCGCGCCGCCGCCGCGCCGCGAACTCCTCCTCGTACGCGAGCCACACCGCCCGCGCCTCCTCCAGCTCCTCCAGAGCGGCCACCAGCCGCCCAGGATCGAGCTCCCGATCCTCGGGGCCGAACCTGTGCCTGCGGCACAGATGGTCCCAGGTCGCGCGGTGCCCGTACGGGGCGAACCGCTCCAGGCACTTGCGCAGCGAGTACCTCCGCAGCGCCGTATCACTCCCGGGATCGCGCACCTGTCTCGCAAGACTCCGGAAACCCGCCATCGCTCGCACCTCCGTCGGTGGTACTTCGGCGTCAAGGACGTTATGGAATGGACGAACGACTGCCCGTTCGTGTTCCATCGAAAATTCGATGGGGGCCATCAGAGGCGCTCGGGGGAGCTCTGTTGCGGGACGTCGTACTGGGGCTCGCGGAGAATCCGGCGTTGCCGGAGCTGCTGTTCCGTGACGATCCTCACTCTCGGGCGGACACGGCTCAGGCCGCGAGGGCGTCGGTCGGCCGGGTGCAGCCGGACGCCGTCGAGGCCTGCCGGTGATGGGTGTCCGCGGAGCCGGTCACCGCCTCCCGATCCGGCCCGCCGACGCCACCAGCCGGGCCAGCTCCGCGTGGCAGATGTCGCTGTGCTCCCCGACCACCTCGGCCGTGTCGACGCTCACGCATCCCGTCGCGGGGACTCCGTCGCGCAGCGCCTTCGCCAGGGACAGCGAGGGGGTGCCCGGGACCGCCTGGACGCCGTCGTGGCCGATCGCCCACCAGCGCTTGTCGCCGGCGAGCAGCGAGTCGGCGTCGCGGGCCAGCCGGGAGGCCAGGGGGTAGATCACGCGCAGCGCGGTGTCGTGGCGGGAGTAGCAGGCGACCACGGGGCCGTCGACGCGGCGCTGGAGATCCCGCAGCGCACCGCCCCTGCCCGGGTCGTGCGGGAGGCGGGCCGCGAACGCGTAGTGGGAGAAGGCCCCTTGGAGGAGCGTCACCGAGGCCACGTTACGGACGTCGGCGGGCAGGCCGCGCAGGGCGAACGAGACGAGCCGCGCGCCCATGCTGTGGCCGACGAGATGGATCCGCAGCCCGGGGGAGGAGCGGGCCAGTTCGCCGAGCAAGGGACCGAGGCCCCGCTCGCCGACCGTGCCGGAGCGGCGCTTCATCGTGTAGTACGTGGCCTGCCGCAGGGCCTCCCGCGCGCCCTTCCAGTACCGCGTCAGTCTGCCCCCGAACGCCTCGCGCGGGGTCGGGAGGCTCCCCGGCCCCGCCGCCTCCTCCAGCGCGTCGGCGAACATCGCGCAGACGGCCACCGGGTCCGCGAGCAGGAAGTCCGGCACCTCGGGGTCGTCCCTGGTGAAGCCCTGTGAGCCGTTCGTGTCGGTCAACTGCCTCAGCAGCTCCCCGAACTCGGTCAGCGCCGCCTCGTCGTCCGGCTGCTCCCGCAGCAGCGTGGCCAGCCGTGCGACCACAGTCTCCTTGCCCGGGTGCACGGCCGCCACGGACTCGAAGTCGGGGATCGGTTCGTCCGAGAACATCATCGACGGCCACACCACCCCCACGTAGCCCACCGGCGCATCCGGCCTCAGGGCCTCCGGAAACGGCGCGAAGAACGCCGAGTACAACCGGGTGGCCACGGAACGGGTGTTGTTCCACCCGTGGGCGAACATCACCAGATCCGTGACGCCTCGGGCGGCCAGCGCCGCGAGCGCCTCGTGCTGCCGGGCCGCCCCGTCGCCGTCCTTGTCGAAGGTGATCTCCCGGTACGGCTCCACACTCATTCCGGCCATGCTCTGCCCGTCCCTCCGCGTCGAGGAAGTGCTGAGGAAGTTCCTGAGGAAACTGCTGGGGATGTTCTTCCCGCGACAGCATCCTGCGCGCACGGAGGGACGGCCAGGTTTTCAGCGCAGACGCGCCGCGGAGACCTCGGGGAAGTGGACGAGCAGGTCGTACGCCGTGGCCAGGCGGACCGGTGAGCGGTTGCCCTCCCACGGGTACGCGGTGCCGATCAGCCAGGCCGGGCGGTGCACGCTCAGCCAGTCGCGGGCGGCGGGCGTCGCGGTGCGCAGGTCCAGGTAGAAGGGGCGCGGCGACACCCGGTCCAGGGTCTCCGCGCTGCTGTCCGCTCCCGGCCGGCCGACCGTGAACCTACGGATCGGCTCGCCCGGTGCCTCGGTGTCATGGGCGTTGAACGAGCCCCGCCCGAAGGAGGCGCCCATGCTCACGTAGTCCTTGCCGAGCGCGTCCCGCAGGAAGGATCCCTGGAGGCGCGGGTACTGGTCCGGCTTGGTCGTCTCGTAGCCGACGTGGTTGTTGTGCGCGGACAGCACGATCCGGTCGCCGGTCGCCCGCTGCCACCACACGGTGTTCTCGGCCATGATCCGGTCCCGGTAGAGCATCGCGTCGGCGACGCCCGTGGCGCTCCCCGCGTCGTGCGCCATCTCCGTGCCGACCTGCGCGATCGCGCGGGCGTGCTGGACCGTCCACAGATGCGCCTCGCGGTCCCGGCCGGGCTTCTGCGCCTCCAGAAGGGCGAGGGCGCGGTTCACGTCCGCGGCCATCCGCCGGCGCTCCTCCAGCGGCTTGGCGAGATACCCGTTCATCCAGGTGTCGACGTCACCGACCGGCCGTGAGGCCCGGTACAGCTCCTGGACGCGCGGCACGAGCCGCGGGTGGGTGCGGGCCACGTAGCCCGTGACCTTGTCGAAGAGCTGCGGTCCCGCGTAGCCGAGGTCATTGCCCATGAACCGCACCTGGTGGCCGGGGTGGCGCAGATTGTGCTGCCGCATCCAGGTGATCAGGTCGAGGTACTCCTCGGTGTTCCAGAAGCGGTAGGCGTTCTGGAACTCGTCGTCCAGGATCTGCCGCGGGTCGCCCTTGCCGAAGCGTACGTAGTCGTCGATCAGCAGACCCGTCGACCAGTTGGCCTCCAGGGCGAAGGTCGTGAAGCCCTGCTTCTCCACCAGGTGCTCGAAGATCCGGTGCTTGGTCTCGAAGAACTCGGAGGAGCTGTGGGTCGCCTCCCCGATCCCGAGGACCTTGGCCGAGCCGATCATCCGTTCCAGCGGCCGCAGGTCCTCCAGGGGCCGAGCGGTGCGGGCGAGTTCGCGGGCGGGGTCCGGGGCGGGCGTGGTGTCCGCGCTCGCGGCGGGGGCGAGGGCGGCGAGGCAGAGCGCCACGACCGCCCCCACCAGCGGTAACCGATGTCGCGTCAACGTCTTCATGGATCAAGCTTGTCGACGGCCGGCCTTCGGTGGCCAACCTGCCCGCACCAATGATCATGCGGGGGTTTGCCCCACCTGTCAGCGGTAGAGCAGGTACTCCTTCCGCACGGCACGGAAGGCGGCAAGGTCCGCGGCCCACGCACCCACCACCTCGTCCGTGTCCGCGCCCGCGTCGATCAGGGTCCGCACGCGTGTCGAGCCCGTCAGCTTGTCGATCCAGTTGTCCGGTCGCCAGGCGAAGCCGCTCCACGAACGCTTCGCGCTGATCAGCAGCCCGATCCCGGTCCGTACGGGGTCGAAGGCCGCCCGGTCGTGCACCTGGACCTGCACCCCGCCGACCGTCTTCCCCTGGAACTTGGAGAAGGTCGGTGCGAAGTACGCCTCGCGGAAGCGCACTCCGGGCAGCCCCAGGACGTTCGCCGCCTCCGCCCACCGCCGGTCGACGCCCTCCGCGCCGAGCAGCTCGAAGGGGCGGGTGGTGCCGCGCCCTTCGGAGAGGTTGGTGCCCTCGAAGAGGCAGGTGCCGGAGTAGACGAGCGCGGTGTCGGGCGTGGGCATGTTGGGGCTCGGCGGCACCCACGGCAGCCCGGTGGCATCGAAGAAGTCGCGGCGCTTCCAGCCCGACATCTGTACGGTCTCCAGCTCCACCGGCCGCGCCAGGAACTCCCCGTTGAACAGCAGGGCCAGCTCCGACACCGTCATCCCGTGCGCCTGCGCGATCGGTTCGCGCCCCACGAAGGTGGCGAAGGCGCGGTCGAGGACCGGACCGAGGGCCGCCCTTCCGGTGACCGGATTCGGCCGGTCCAGGACGACGAACCGTTTCCCCGCCAGCGCGGCCGCCGCCATGCAGTCGTAGAGCGTCCAGATGTACGTGTAGAAGCGCGCGCCCGCGTCCTGGATGTCGAAGACGACGGTGTCCACGCCCGAGGTGGTGAAGACGTCCGCCAGCGGCTGCCCGCTCTTGAGGTACGTGTCGTAGACGGGAAGCCCGGTCGCCGGGTCGTCGTAGCGGCCCTCCGAGCCGCCCGCCTGCGCCGTGCCCCGGAAGCCGTGCTCGGGGCCGAAGACGGCCACCAGGTCGACGCGGTCGTCCGCATGCATGACGTCGACGATGTGGCGCACGTCCGAGGTGATGCCGGTCGGGTTGGTGACGACACCCACCTTCTGCCCGGCGAGCGGGGCGTACCCGTCGGCGGCCAGCCGCTCGAAACCGGTGCGGACCCGGTTGCCGCCGCTGTGCGCGACGGCCACCGGGGCGGCCGCGGCCCCCAGCCCGACCGCGCCGCCGGCGGCGAGCAGACCGCGTCTCGACAGGCCCGACGGGTTCGACCGGCTCGACGGGTTCGACGGGCTCGACAGGCTCATGCGGAAACCTCCTTGATCGCCTTCCCTGACATGGGCCCGCACGCTAGCGCTCCTGACGGCCCCAGGGAACGAGGCGTGCGCCAGAGGTCTTCCCCTGCAACATACCGACTGGTTAGTCTGCTGGGACTGTCACAACGGAGAGGCGGGTCTCGATGAGTACGGTGCAGGGCGCTGGAGTGGTCGTCACGGGCGCGGGCGGCGGTATCGGAGCCGCACTGGCCCGCCGGTTCGCCGCCGAGGGTGCCCGGGTCGTCGTCAACGACCTCGACCCCGACCGCACCAAGGCCGTCGCCGAGGAGATCGGCGCCACGGCCGTCCCGGGCGATGCCTCGGAGATCGTCGAGGAGGCCCGCGAGGCCCTCGGCGGCACCGGCTCCATCGACGTATGGTGCGCCAATGCCGGACTCGCCTCGCCCGGTGACGCCTTCGCCGACGAGGCCGTCTGGGCCGCCGCCTGGGACGTCAACGTCATGGCACACGTCCGCGCGGCCCGCGCGCTGCTGCCCGACTGGCTGGAGCGCGGCACCGGCCGCTTCGTCTCCACGGTCTCCGCCGCCGGCCTGCTGACCATGGTGGGAGCCGCTCCGTACAGCGTCTCCAAGCACGGCGCGTACGCCTTCGCCGAATGGCTCTCCCTCACCTACCGCCACCGCGGGATCAAGGTCCACGCGATCTGCCCGCAGGGCGTGCGTACGGACATGCTCACCGCCGCCGGTTCGGCGGGCGAACTGGTCCTGGCCCCCACCGCCATCGAGCCCGAGGACGTCGCCGACTCCCTCTTCGACGCCATCGAGGCCGACCGCTTCCTGGTCCTCCCGCACCCCGAGGTCGCCGAGTTCTACCGGGCCAGGGCGGCCGACCCCGAGCGATGGCTCGGCAACATGAACCACATCCAGCGGAAGTGGGAAGGGGCCGGCGCATGACCTCGACCGAGTCGCTCTACGCGGCCAAGCCCTGGCTCGACCGGCTCACCGAGGTCCAGCGGGCGCCCATCGCCCCGCCGCCCACCGTGCTCCACGCCTTCCGGGCCTCCGCCGCACGGGTCCCGGAGAGCCCGGCCCTCGCCTACTTCGACGGCCGCCTCACCTACCGTGAGACCGACGCGCTCTCCGACTCGGTCGCCGGACACCTCGTCGCACACGGCCTGGAGCCGGGCGACCGGGTCGCGATCATGCTCCAGAACAGCCCGCACTTCGTCCTCGCCCTGCTCGGCGCCTGGAAGGCCGGCGCCACGGTCGTCCCGCTCAACCCGATGTACAAGTCGGCCGAGGTCGGGCACGCCCTGCGGGACTCCGGCGCCACCGCCCTGATCTGTTCGGACCGGGCCTGGGAGGCGTATCTGCGGGACACCGCCGCCGACTCCTCCGTACGGATCACGCTCACCGCCTGCGAACGCGAGCTCCAGACCCGCGACGACCCCCGCGTCCTCGCCTTCGAGCCCGTGCCCACCGAGGTGGACGACCTGCTGACCGTCGCCCGCGCCGGTCACCCCGCCCCCGCCGACCGTGAACTCGCAGCCGACGACGTGGCCCTGATCAGCTATACCTCCGGCACCAGCGGCACCCCCAAGGGCGCGCTCAACCTGCACCACGGCATCAGCTACAACGCCGAGCGCCAGCGCACCGGGCACCCGATACCGGAGGGCGCCGGCTACTTCGCGCTCGCCCCGCTCTTCCACATCACCGGCCTGGTCTGCGAACTCGCCGCCTGCTTCGGCAACGCCGGCACCCTCGTCCTCGCCTACCGCTTCGACGCCGGCGTCGTCCTCGACGCCTTCCTGGAGCACCGACCCGCGTACACGGTCGGCCCCTCCACGGCCTTCATGGCGCTCGGCGCCCACCCGGGCGCGACCCGCGATCACTTCTCCTCGTTCCTGATCATCTCCTCGGGCGGCGCGCCGGTACCCCCGGCCCTGGTGGAGAAGTTCCGTGCGGGCTTCGGCCCGTACATCCGCAACGGCTACGGCCTCACCGAGTGCACCGCCCCCTGCGCCGCCGTACCGCCCGAGCTGGAGGCCCCCGTCGACCCCGCCTCCGGCACCCTCTCGGTCGGCGTCCCCGGTCCCGACACCGTCGTCCGCATCCTCGACGAGACCGGAGCCGAGGTGCCCTTCGGCGAGCCGGGCGAGATAGCGGTACGCGGCCCCCAGGTCGTGCCGGGCTACTGGGGGCTCCCGGAGGCCACCGAGCAGACCTTCCCCGACGGGGAGCTGCGGACCGGCGACATCGGCTTCATGGACGCGGACGGCTGGCTCTATGTCGTCGACCGCAAGAAGGACATGATCAACGCCTCCGGCTTCAAGGTCTGGCCCCGGGAGGTGGAGGACGTCCTCTACACCCACCCGGCCGTCCGTGAGGCCGCCGTCGTCGGCGTCCCCGACGCCTACCGGGGCGAGACGGTGAAGGCGTACGTGAGCCTGCGCCCGGGCGCCGCCGCCGAGCCCGCGGAACTCTCCGCGTACTGCGAGCAGCGGCTGGCCGCGTACAAGTATCCGCGCGAGGTCGAGATCCTGCCGGAGCTGCCGAAAACGACAAGTGGGAAGATCCTGAGGCGGGAACTCCGTTCCCCCAGTACATGACGATCACAAGGGAAAGGCGGCGGCGCATGGCCAGGACGACGGACGGGAGCGGTACCCCCGTCCCCCAGAGGCTGCTGGCCGCCGCCACCCGGCTCTTCGCGGAGCGTGGCTACGACCGCACCTCCGTCCAGGAGATCGTGGAGGCGGCGGGCGTCACCAAGGGCGCGCTCTACCACTACTTCGGCTCCAAGGAGGACCTCCTCCAGGAGGTCTACTCCCGGGTGCTGCGGCTCCAGCAGGAGCGACTCGACGCCTTCGCGAACGCGGACGCCCCGGTCGAGCAGCGGCTGCGGGACGCCGCGGCCGACGTCGTGGTCACCACGATCGAGAACCTCGACGACGCCTCGATCTTCTTCCGCTCGATGCACCACCTCAGCCCGGAGAAGAACAAGCAGGTGCGCGCCGAGCGGCGGCACTACCACGAGCGGTTCCGGGCCCTGATCGAGGAGGGCCAGCAGGCCGGGGTGTTCTCCGTGGCGACCCCCGCCGACCTGGTCGTGGACTACCACTTCGGCTCGGTCCACCACCTGTCCACCTGGTACCGCCCGGACGGACCCCTCACCCCTCAGCAGGTCGCCGACCAGCTCGCCGACCTGCTGCTGCGGGCGCTGCGACCGTAACGCTCCGGCACGACCGAGGGCGCCCCGGGGGGGTGCCCCCCCGGGGCCCCCGCCGGGTGACACGGAATACAGAAGCAACCAGGGGAGTA